>CAYJNE010000036.1:4409-9653 GCA_964371345.1 uncultured Desulfovibrionaceae bacterium
TTTGCATCCTACACGCATGTTTATGCCCCCGCTTGCCCATGGTGGGCAGAAAACTTTGTGCAATTGGCCCAAAACTGGAAAAAATAGGAGTATAATATGGCAACTATCAGCTCAGAATATCAAGGTAATCTACGTGTAGCCAGCACGCATTTGCAAAGTGGCACCACTATCATAACAGACGCCCCCACCGATAACGGCGGCCAAGGGCGAGCCTTTTCCCCCACAGACTTAGCCGCCAATGCCCTTGGTGCTTGCGCTCTAACCATTATGGGCCTGTATGCCGAAGGCCACAGCCTAGATATCAAGGGTGCCACCATGGAAATTACTAAAACCATGTCCGCAAGCCCCAGACGCATTGCGTGTATAGAAGTAACCTTTACCATGCCCGCCAATGATTTTAGCGAAAAAGACAAAAAGGCCCTAGTTAATGCGGCCTATACTTGCCCAGTGCACAAAAGCCTAAGCCCAGATGTGGAGCAAAAGTTTAACTTTGTTTGGCTATAGCCCCAGCGTTTACGATTAATATGTCAAATATATTCAAGCATTGGGCAATGTATACCCAAGAAGTATTAGCATGGGCGGTGGCTGAAAATCCACCCCCCATGCCCTTTACAGATAAACCCACAGCCGAGGCCCAAAAAAGTGCCGCGCGCCTTATGGAACACGGCACAAAACGCAATGCTTCGTGGTATATCTTGCTTGGTTGTGATTATGACGGCTTAAGCTTGGCCCTTGCGCAAAATCTACACGCCACCAAAAATGATGCGCATGTTTTGATTATTGAAAGCAATGCCAACACAGCACGTAATTTTCTAAACGCGCACCCTAACATGCCACAAAATTTACATATTATTGTGGACACTTCGCCTTGGGCTTTGTTTTTATTAACGCTTGAGCATTTGACAGTTCCCCCCATAAATGCAGATAGTAGCATCATTCATTGGACTATGCCCCCAGGGGAGCGACCGCAAACTCTCAACACTTGGCGCAAGCTGTTTTTGGGCACCAAGCCCATACCCATAAGCCAAACCAACGCCAATGCTTTTAAGCTCTCTGTTGGGGCCATTATCCACCCTAATGAAGCCCACTTGGACGAATTTTTTGCACATATCCCAAATTGGGTACATGAAGTAATAGTAATTTGGGACAGTGAGTATGTACCAGATATTGCTAATAATTTCACATGCCAAGGTAAAGCCAAACACTTTGCACGGCCTCTAAATAATGATTTTTCTGCCCAGCGCAATGCCATGCTTGAGCATTGTAGCGGTGATTGGTTACTCTACCTTGATGCGGACGAGCGTTTTACCCCTAAGGGTTGGGAACAATTAACACATATGGCGAGCATAGCCGCAGGTGGGGTTTATTTTCCACGCATAACCTTTGAGGGAGACGAACATCACGCACGCATGGCCCACGGGCTTTGGCCTGATATACAGTTACGCTTTTTCCCCTTAAATAAAGGGGTGCATTTTGTGGGCAGTGTACATGAAAAGGTGGAGGGGCTAAAAAACTCTCCCCTACTAGCGCCGCATCTTCCACTGGTGCACTACAGTCATATATATAAGAATGCTGAAGAATTACGCCAAAGATTAGCCGTATTCAATGCCGCTGGAAGTATTGAACATAAGTTAAGCAAGGCCTACCCTCGCCTACCCTATGATTTTTTTGATATTTGGACAAAATATAAACCCTGTCTTTTGCAATTGCCAAATTAAAAACTATCTAATATAAGTCGTTTATAAAGTTGTTACGGAGTTATTTCCATTATGAAAATTGTTTGCCCACAGTGTGAATTTACGCGCGAAGTAGCTGAAGAAAAGCTGCCCACAAATTCTGTCATGGCCACGTGCCCTCAGTGTCAGCACCGCTTCAAGGTTATGCGTGAAACCCAAAGCACTGTTACTTATTCTGACAATGCAGTGCCGCAAGGTGCGCATATTCCCTCATCCAATGAGCCTCTATATACCCAGAGTGCAACACAAGCTCCAACCACACAGGAGCCTACCCCACAAGAAGAACAGCAAAAAACTGAAGATATAAATAATGACGAAATCACAGATGAAGAACGTCAAAAAGTTGCCGCCGCTTATGCAGAGCAAGCCTCCCAAACATCCTTTGCCGTAGAAAACCCTTGGGAGCATGTAGATAAATTAGGCTATTTTACGGCATTTTATCAAACAGTTATTTGGATTTTATTTGCTCCGTCACGCTTTTTTGCAGGGCTTATGCCTCAGGGCTCACGCCTGCATGTAATGATATTTTACCTAGTTGTGCGAGCTTTACAAATTAGCATTGAATTTTTTTGGGGTGGGATCTTAAGCTCAAGCCTTGAGCCTACAGCCGCAGGCGATACGGAGTTACAAACCATACTTGAACTGCTAACCCCCCAAACTAGTTTTGTTTTTGCCTTACTCATGGGCACAGCCATAGCCACCATTGAAATATTTTTTGGCTCACTATTTTATTTTGTTATGTTTAGATTTTTAGCGGCGGATAAAGCAAACTTTTCACTGGTATTTCAGGTAGTAGCCTATAGCTCTGCCCCATTACTTTTGGCAATTATTCCAGCCCTTGGCACCATTGTGGGCTTTATTTGGAGTCTTGCTTGTATTCTCATAGGTTGCCGTTACTCCATGCGCTTAACATGGTCACAAACAATCTTAGGCATAGCCCCGCTTTATGTTTTGGGTGTGCTGTCATTTATTAGTCTTATCGGTATGATAGGTGCATAAACTATTTTACTAAGGCCTTACGAATGAAAAAGTTTTTTTCACATCTTCGTAAATTATGGCAAGAAGCCGTCAAACGCCGCCGCTATGCTTCTAAAATTGACCCCGTGCGCATTGGCAATATGGCAAAAGACTTGGCGCAGTTAGTGCAAATGGCCCTTTGCCAAGGCCGCATTAGCCAAGATGAGGCACAGTACTTGCAACAATTACAAAAGGAAATGGAAAGACTTATTGCCCTAACAGAAAAAACGGCCTTTCGTAACCTTCCAGCAGATAGACGAGTTACACTCTTCTACAGCCTAAAGCGTTCACACGAAAAGCTAATTACATCCATTCAGGGCAGCGACGCACCAACCACGAGGGTACAATGAACTATAAACTACTTAAACTACCTACAATTTTTTGTTTTTTCGCACTTTTAGTCCTAAGCATTGGCGGATGTGGCAACCAAGGCACAAGCCTTAGCTTGAGTGGCGAAATGGCCACCCCATACCACTTTTATTACAATGCAGGTGTAGCTGTTACCCCAGTACGCATCTATGTTCAGCCAAATATTTCGCCAGTTGAGCCACTGCGCGGCCTCTTTGTGCCCTTGCGCATGACCCAAAATATTTCACAGCACCTAACCATTAGCCGCACCGTAAGCCGCCAACTTTGGCAAGTATGGCTATCACAAAAAGCTTTTGCGGCCCTTGAATATGACGAAACTACTGTCCCACAAAGGGTATCAGATGCCCTTGCCCTAGCCAAAGCCCGTGGCGCAAATGTTTTAGTTGGTGGATATATTACGCATTATTTAGATAGCGGCACTGTGGGTGATTCTCAAGTTTCCATGCAAATGGAAGTCTACGAAGTAGCCACTGGCACATTGCTTTGGTCCATGGCCCAAGGTGGGAGCATTGATAAGCAACAAGCGCAAGATTATTTTCTTGTGGGTGTGCAAGCCCGTATGCCAGCAGACCCTGCAAGCCTAACTGCCCGTTCTCTTGCCTATGATATGGGCTTGAAGATTGCCACTTGGGTTGATCCGCAGAGGGGGGAGCCTGCGTCCTCCTCCAAAGCCTTTTAGTATTGCAAGCCGCTGAAAAATAGCAATCTGCTACGTCAAATTAAAATTTTTTTCGGGGTATGGACCGAAGAGTCCTATACGCCCTCAAAAAATTTTAATTTTCCTTGCATCTTACTATTTTTGAGCGGCTTGTTTATTATCATTTTAAGACTTCAAATCTTCATTGACAACCAAAGCAATCAAAGCTTACATTAGGTGTTCAAGTGATATATTTCACGATGTAAGAAATTGGCTATGGAATGTATCCATAGCATGATTTTATTTAGTCTTATTAGGAGGTTACTCGGTGAATATTCTTATTTTTGGGCCTAACGGCAGTGGTAAAGGAACTCAAGGCGACTTGGTAAAAGACAAGTACAATCTTGCACATATTGAATCTGGTGCCATTTTCCGCGAGCATATTGGCGGCGGTACTGACCTTGGCAAAAAAGCTAAGGAATACATTGACCGTGGTGACCTTGTGCCTGATGACATTACCATCCCCATGGTATTAGAAACCCTTAAGAGCAAAGGTCAAAACGGCTGGCTTTTAGACGGTTTCCCACGCAACACCGTACAAGCTAAAAAATTATGGGACGCCCTCCAAGCTGAAAGCATGAAGCTTGATTATGTTATTGAAATTTTATTGCCTCGTGAAGTTGCAAAAAACCGCATCATGGGCCGTCGCCTATGTAAAAACAATAACAACCACCCCAACAATATTTTCATCGATGCCATTAAGCCTAACGGTGACGTATGTCGTGTTTGCGCTGGTGATCTTTCTGCCCGCTCTGACGACCAAGACGAAGACGCCATCAACAAGCGTCATGACATCTACTACAACACTGTGGACGGCACTCTTGCCGCAGCCTATTTTTACAAAGATTTAGCCGCAAAGGGTAACACTCAGTATATTGAGCTTGACGGCGAAGGTAGCATTGATAGCATTAAGGAAACCTTGCTAGGTCAACTTAAATAACATCTATTGAATATCATTAAAAAAGCCCCCGCAACTTGCAGGGGCTTTTTTTTATTAGCTTAATATCCTTCCGTCAGTGGCTATGGTCACAATTTGGGCGGGAATAGATTTATTACTATTTTTAAGGGCACTTAGTGTAGCTTTTTCGATGCCAGCACAGCAAGGCACATCCATGCGTACAGAGGTTATAGATTTAATATTATTTTCTGTAAAAATCTGCGTTAGTTTTTCTGTATAATCACAAGCATCTAGCTTAGGGCAAGCGATGAGGGTAATTTTATCCTTCATAAATTTATTATGAAAATTGGCATAGGCATAGGCGGTGCAATCTGCCGCAATAAGTAGGTCTGCATTGTCAAAAAACGTAGCAGTGGCTGGTACAAGCCTAATTTGCACTGGCCATTGTCTAAGCTTTGACTGGGTTTCAAGCTCACTTATTTCAGTTTTTGATGTGACTTTATTACTCGGGCAGGAAAACGAACTTG
>CAYJNE010000036.1:9753-11488 GCA_964371345.1 uncultured Desulfovibrionaceae bacterium
CAGTTTTTGATGTGACTTTATTACTCGGGCAGGAAAACGAACTTGCCGCCCCCGAATTGGTCACCGTGATGACTTGACTGGTGTTTTTTACATCTTTATCTGAAAAGCTAATGGCTTCCACAGGACAAACGGGTAAACAGTTACCAATGCCGTCACAATAGTCATCATTTACAACCTTGGCCTTACCGTCAATTATTTCAATGGTATTTTGCTTACATGCCTCAGTGCAAAGCCCACAACCAATACATTTTTCAGCATCAATTTGTATTATTTTTCTAGCCACTCACATCAACCTTGCGCACATCGCCCCGTGTTTCATTGACATGCTTTCTAAATGGAATGCGCCACTCAGGGCCATAGATATGCTTGGCAATCCATTCGCAAATATGCAGTACAGTTCTTTTTTGGTCAATACTTAAGAGCACTCGCCCAATGCCCACCTTGCAAGACGGGCAACTCACAAGTATGGGGCCAGCATAATGTTGTAAAGCTTGCTCAATGCCTTGGCACTTGCGCTCACGCAATAGGTTGTAAATTGCGGGTGAAGTCATGGCACCTAAGCCCGATTCGCCACAACAACCGTCTGAAACGGGAAAGCTTGCCCCTGTAAAAGTAGAAAGCGCACTTAATAATTTTTCACGGCCTTTGATATTTTGCTCACCTGCCCACTCACCGTGGCAAGAGCCATGATAGAGGCGAGGCGCGCCGTCCAAATTGGCAGTGGGTTCAATACCTTGCAGGGCTAATTGAGCAACTGTAGTTTGTTCCAAATTTTGCTGTGCAAAAAATTCCATACGTTCCAAGCTATCCATGCACGTACCACAAGCGGTGGCAATATACTTAGGGTCAAGGTTTGCAGCCCTTGCCTCTTCTATGAGGCTAAGTAATGACTTTTTCATGCCGTCACGGTTGCGGCGATAAAGTTTTTCCATGCCCGAAGCTAAAAGTGGATAGCCACAACAAAGGTGCTTTGGTGGCACAATTACGCTATGCCCAGCCTTTAGCAAAAGTAGTATGGACGACATGGCGATGCGGTCATAGAATAAAGCCCCGCCACAACCTGGGAAGTAAAGTACCGCAGGTTTTGGAGCATCCACCCCTTCTGGCGTGAACATATGCCCACGGTGTAATTTTAGAGACTCATAAATATTGGTATAGCCAATCTTTGGCCCCTTGGTAGCAAAGGCTGGATTTTGGAAGCGAGTACGCCATGACTTTGGTACAAGGTTAAGTATTTTATTTTGAGTTTTTTGCCCAAGTGAGGCCATTTTAGCGGCCTTTGGTATGCGTTGTTGTGGTTGTTGGGTAAGCCATGTAAGCATTCGCAATTTTATAGGATGTCCGCCAAGCCCTTCATCTTCTAGGGTTTTGCGTAACATTAGGGCCACTTCATCTGAAGGAATTTTTACTGGACAAACAGAAGCGCAACGCCCACAGGCTGTGCAATGCTCAACCATAGCCCGAATGTGCCCAAGCAACCTTTCATCAAGGCGACCAGTGCTTACTTGCGTATAATAAATGGCCTCAAGAAGCATACCCAAAACCATATTTTTATTACGTGGATGCCATTGCATGGAGCGTTCAGGATAAGTCATGGGGCAAACATGCTTGCACTTTCCACAACGGGTGCAGTTTTGAACTGCACCAAGAAGGTGTATTAATTGAACTTTACTAGGAAGTCCACTTTCACTAATATCCCCAATTAAGCGGTTAAATGAAAACGTAAAGGGGCGTA
>CAYJNE010000037.1:0-11234 GCA_964371345.1 uncultured Desulfovibrionaceae bacterium
ATAATGCTGGAGAAAAAACCGAACAACCTACCTCCAAACGCCTGCGTGATGCACGCAAGAGGGGGCAGGTAGCTAAAAGTACAGAAATTGCTTCTGCGGTAGGCATTATTACTTCTTTCGCGCTTATTGCCATGCTTTGGGATGACTTTTCCGCACGTAGCAATGACTTGATTTTAAACAGCATTGCCGAGTCCACCAAGTCTTTTGAAATGGCCGCTTGGAGCATGGCAGAACTTTGTTTTGACTTGGCAATTTTTATCTGTTTACCCATTTTATTTGGAATTGTAGTTGCAAGTTTGGCCTCACAATTTGCACAATTTGGCGTACTTATATCATTTGAAGGTGCAAAACCTTCCTTGGATAAATTAAACCCACAGCAGTGGTTTAAGAAGGTTTTTTCAAAAAAAGGCTTGCTTGAGCTTGGCAAGACCATAATAAAGGTGACCTTACTTGGAATAATTTTATTTTATGTGGTGCAAGGTCACGTAGACGCCTTACTTAAAGCTGGATTGCGTAATATTGAGTATTTTTTAGATGTACTTGGTGAGACCATTTTTGACATAATTGGTTGGACAGCGGCTGTGTTTGCCTTGGTGGCGGCTGTGGATTACTTTTTTCAAAAACGCTTTCATATTAAAGAACTCATGATGACCAAGGACGAAGTAAAGCGTGAATATAAAGAAATGGAAGGCGACCCACACATTAAGTCACAACGCAAACAATTGCACAAAGAAATTATAAATAGTAATAATATAAATGCGGCGGCGTCTGCCACTGTGTTAGTAACCAACCCTACACATATTGCCGTGGCCCTGCACTATGCGGAGGATGAAACACCACTCCCCATGATAACTGGTATGGGGCAAGGTGCGGTGGCATTAAAAATGATGGAAGTTGCTGAAAAAAATAATGTTCCCATTATGCGAAATGTGCCCCTAGCTCGGGCTTTGCAGCGCGATGGGCGTAGCGATGATTACATTCCCCGTGAGCTTATGAAGCCTGTGGCAGAGGTTATACGTTGGGTTAAACAAATCTCCCATGAGAGGAATTCATGACTTCAGCTATTCAAAATAATAACGTAAATACTGCTGAAAGTATGCAGCATGCTACTTCTATGCATGTTGCTCAAAAATCTTCTTGGAAGGGCTTTCAGGTGCAAACTTTGCCAAAAGGTGCTGTAAATATTGCTGATATGGCAGAAGAAGCAGCACTTAGCATTGCAAGTAAGGTGGGCAGTAAGAATGTTAAGAAAAAGCAAGAAGAAGATAATAAGCTTAAAAAAGCAGGCTCAGGTCTTTTGCCAGGTATGTCCTTATATGAGGCAGAAATCTTTACTCGTGCCCTTATGCAGTCAGGTGAAAATGATGCAAATAAATGCCTAGAATTAGTAAAAAAATTCTTTCGAGACCCCACATTACAAGATGCAGCCTTGCGCCATGCCCAAAGCCACTTGCCAGAAAGTGACCCACGCCACGCAGAACTTGCTAAGGCTCTTGAAATATTACAAAAAGAATCTGGAGCGCATATTCGAGCAGGCTATAATATAGCACCCATTGAGCATAAGGATTTATCTCCTCAGGAAGCAAGAGATTGTTATAGATTTCATATCCTTGACTATAGTAGCTACGAACGTACATTTAAGAATTTGATGAATGAATATAGCCCAGAGAATTTACCCCAAACAGTAGATTTTTTACGCAAAGCCTTGGGTGTTGATATGCAATCCTTGCAGCCATCTTGTGCCCCTGAACAATTACACGAAGTAGCAGAGGGTTTGTATGTGGTGCAAAATTTAGGCACTTTATATGCCGATGCTGGAAAGCTTTGCGAAAGTACGGCAAAACGCTTTATTAGTACGGAGCCGCACCCGCGTGAACTTATGCTTGGTATTTTGCAAAATAAAGACAATAGTGCCATTTCTGAGCCTTCGCTTAGGCATTCCATGCCATTTTTAGTTAGCAAAAATCCCACACGTGATGCTGTTTTTGTGCGCGGTGTGCGTGAAATTGCCAGAAATCTGCCCACTAAAATTTATACCTCAGCAGAACAAAGGCAAAAAGTTCTTAATATGTTACAGCAAAATTTAGATATAGCCATTGAGCGCGAAGAAGAGTTAGAGGGTTAATATGGCACAAACAATACTTCATATGTTGGGTGACCTTTTTGGTATTAAGAATTTTGCCCCAATAGCAGAGAATAAGGCGCATTTTTCCTTGGAGCGTAATACTCAAAACTATATTCTTGATGCAGAATTACTTGATGACTCGTTAGTGCTTTGCCTTTCGCGCGAGCTTTTACCGCATGAAGAAAGTGACGAAGACCTTCCACAAGAAGCTGCACACATAGCCCATGAGCATGAACCAACCAAAGCTTATTATCACAATAAAATCATTAGCTTTGTGCGGCGTATTCCGCAAAATTCTAGCATGAATATACTTGAGAAAGCCCTTGATGATTGCATTAAGTGTCAAGATACTTTAAGAGGTGTATAAATGGCTGTTGATTTTATAAATTTCAATTTAAATCAAGGCATTGAGGGTTTGGTCCAAACACCTGCGCAAGCTACGGGGCTGGATACATTACCCCTATCAAAGCAAATTCTACCAAGTAGCTCTACCTTTATGGGTTCGCAAGTAGATATGCAAAATATCACTTGGTTGCAGGCTGGTTCACGCTGGGAAAGTGCCATTAAAAATTTTATCATGCCAGATATTTCTTCCAAGGTGCTTATGCCTGCAGAGCTTAGAAATAGACTTAAGAGTATACGTAGAAGAACAGATAAATTGGCAAGCAAGAAGAAATCTACCACCTTGCGCGCCTTGGTTGATGTTTTGGATGATGATGAAATGTTACAAGAAATGCTTCAAAATTATCGCGCAACTCTGGTGCGTGCTTAGAATAGGTTTTTATTTATTATGCAAAAAAACTCCTTGTCTGAAGATGGGCAAAGCCTACTTACTCTTGCCTTTATTTTGTGGCAAAATGGTAAGCACGTTAAAGCCCTTGCTGTGCTTGAAGGCTTGCAGTATTTGGAGCCAGAAAGCCCAGACTATCTACCATTATTGTGCGCTGTATATTTGGACAATGAACTTTATAATGAAGCCTTGGACATAGGTTATAATTTACTTAAAACAACCCAAGACGATGCCCATATGTGCGTGGCAACACTTTGTGCCACGAGCCTTTGGAAAAGCAATAAACAAGCAGAAGCAAAACAATTATTACAAGAAGCCGCGGAGAAGAGCAATGCAATCCATAAACAGTAAAAATATAACCGATATGGGCATGGCCGCCCTAGTTATTGTTGTAATTGGGGTTATGATTTTACCAATCCCGCCCTTGGGCTTAGACATACTCATTGCGGTGAACCTAACGGTTTCAGCCCTACTTATGTGTATGGCTTTGTATATTCCCAATGCTTTGTCTTTTTCTGTTTTTCCGACATTGTTACTCTTTACGACTATTTTTCGACTAGCCCTAAATATTGCTACGTCCCGCATGATTTTATTACACGCTAATGCTGGTGAAATCATTTACACCTTTGGTGAGCTTGTGGTTGGGGGTAACTTTGTGGTTGGTGCGGTTATCTTTCTTATCCTTACTGTGGTGCAATTTATTGTTATTGCTAAGGGTTCTGAACGTGTAGCAGAAGTTGCAGCGCGTTTTAGCCTTGATGCTATGCCAGGTAAGCAAATGAGTATTGATGCCGATATGCGCGCTGGTGCCATAGATATGGACGAGGCTCGCAAAAGGCGCACCTCTGTTACTACCGAAAGCTTACTCTATGGTGCCATGGACGGTGCCATGAAGTTTGTAAAGGGCGATGCCATTGCTGGTATGGTTATTACGGTGGTGAATATTGTTGGGGGCATAAGCATTGGTGTTTTCCAAAGAGATATGCCCATTGGACAAGCCGTTGATACCTACTCTATTCTAACCATTGGTGATGGTCTTGTGTCACAAATACCTGCCTTATTAATCTCCATTACAGCGGGTATTGTGGTGACTAGAGTTTCTGGTGATGAAGAGGGCGGCCCCTTGGGTGGTGAAATGCGCGGGCAGTTTACCTCACAACCAAAGGCCATTATGGCCGCAGGCGGAATTGCTATCATCATGGCCCTTGTGCCTGGTTTTCCAAAGGTACCCTTCATACTTTTTGGTGCTGTGCTTACCTTTATTGGCTATACTCTCAATCGTGCTGCTCAAAAGCAACCAAGTACCGTGGATGAACAATTGGCAGCGGCCCTTTCGCCCGATGCCGATAAAAACAATGCCTTGCCCACACCCACAGAAAATACAAACTTTTCTATTACTATACCGCTAATGATTGACCTAGCTGAAAACTTCAGAAACTTCTTAAAACCTAAAGAGCTCAACACGGCTATTGCCCAAGTGCGCCGTGCTTTGTACCATGAAATGGGCGTGCCCTTTCCTGGTGCGCAATTGCGCTTTAATGCGCATTTACCAGACAATAGCTATTCTATACTCTTACATGAAATACCCTCCAGCCGAGGGCTTGTACTTCCAGATAAAGTACTGGTGCGTGAGCAAGCAGACAGCCTTGCCATGATGGGTTTTTCATACACCACAAGCGACAATTTTTTACCTGGAATGCCTTGCCTTTGGGTGGATGAAAAGCAATTACCTCTTTTACAAAAAGCAAATATGCAATGCTTAAAGTCCTCTGAGGTTTTGGCACATCATTTAAGCTATGTGCTAAAGCGCAATGCTAGTGACTTCTTAGGTATTCAAGAAACACGCTATCTGCTCTCACAAATGGAACAACGCTTCGGAGAGCTTGTGAGAGAGGTACAAAGGGTCTTGCCTGTGCAGCGCATAGCCGAAGTTTTGCAAAGGCTTGTACAAGAGCAAATAAGTGTGCGAAATTTACGCCATATATTTGAAGCCCTTGTGGATTGGGGACAACAAGAAAAAGACATCGTTTTGCTGGTTGAATATGTACGCACTAGCCTAAAGAGGCAAATTAGTTATCAATATGGTACGTCACTTAACATGCTTCCTGCATACTTATTGGAAACTTCCTTAGAAGATGAAATTCGCGCTGCCATTAGGCAAACTTCGGCAGGGGCATATCTCACCCTTGACCCCAGTGTCACTGCACGATTTATCCAAAAACTAAAGGAAGAACTTGGCGTTTTTCCACAGGTTCCGCCTATTCCAGTTTTATTAACCAGCATGGATATTAGGCGTTATGTGCGAAAGCTTGTGGAAGGGGAATATGAAGATTTGCCAGTTATTTCATATCAAGAATTAACTCCAGAAGTTACCGTACAACCCTTGGGCAGAATTGCTTTGTAAACTTTGTGTGTTAGGCTAGTAAGGGAGTTTTTATGCCATGGCTTATGGTACCAGCCAAAATATGTTCATTGCCACATATTTTTGAATTTATAACTAAAAATCTTCCAGAAGAATTTTTGCCATTACAGTCACGTATTAAGTTGTCCGTAGAAGAGATTTTCGCCAACATCTCAAACTACGCTTATGCCGATAGTAAAGACAGTGCAAACGAACCCACAGCTGAATTTAGTTGCAAAGTTGTAGATTTGGACGGCGAAAGATGCTTTTATATTCAAATTTGCGATGAAGGCAAACCATTTAACCCCTTTTCAGAAGCACCAACCCCAGACTTAAGCCTTGATGTTGAAGATCGCCCCATAGGCGGGCTTGGAGTTTTTTTAACAAAATCATCTGTTAAATCTTGTAATTATAAATATACCGAGCATAAAAATATTATAGAACTTTATTTTGCACTTTAGCTTTGTACTGGAGAAGAGGTTGCAACTTTACTTGCTTTTTTCATAGCCACGCACAAATGAAATAATAATAAAGGGCTTACGTTTTTTCACGTAAGCCCTTTTATTATACACTATTTTGATATTTTTTAGCGTATTTACTTATCCTTTGAAATCCAAAAATGTAGAGATTTACAAAGAACGGCTGGTTCAATGGGTTTTGTGAGGTGGTCATTCATTCCGTGCGAGAGGCTTATTTCTCTATCCCCTTTCATGGCGTGGGCAGACATGGCAATAATTGGTAATTTCGCATATTTTTCTTGTGCTCTAATTTTTTGAGTAGCACTGTATCCGTCCATAACAGGCATTTGAATGTCCATAAGTACTGCGTCATACTCATTTTTCTCTAGCAAATCCAAAGCTTCTTGCCCATTATTGGCAATGTCCAATGTAAAGCCTGCGGACTCCAATATCTCTTGTGCAACAAGTTGATTTATTTCATTATCTTCTGCAAGGAGCACATGGGCATCTTTTATCAACGGTTTTGACGTATAATCTTCATAGGATGCATTGTCTTTTTGATATGTAGCATCTGTCGGCGCAAGATTAAATACCGTAGTGCAATAGAATGTAGAGCCCTTACCAAGCTCACTTTCTACCCAAATTTCACCACGCATCATGGTTATGATATTTTTAGAAATAGCCAAACCAAGCCCAGTGCCACCGTATTTACGAGTGACGGTGTTATCTGCTTGTGTAAAGGCAGAAAATAGGCGGTCAATCTGCTCCTGAGACAAACCTATGCCAGTATCGCTCACAGCAAATTGGCAATGTAATTCGTTCTCATTTTTTATATTGCTTTCTGTTTCTAAAAATACCTTTCCGCCAGGGTCGGTAAATTTAATGGCGTTGCTAACCAAGTTAAATAAAACTTGTTTTAGGCGCAATGCATCGCCAAGAACTACAGAATCTGCAAATTCACTACATTGTATATCAAGGAGAATGCCCTTTTCAACACACTTGGGGCCATATAAATCCACAACATCTTGCCCTAAGCCGCGCAATGTAAAAGGATATTCCTCCATCTCGAGCTTACCAGCTTCAATTTTAGAAAAGTCCAGAATATCATTGATGATGCGCATAAGATTATTGGCAGAAAAAACACTCTTTTCCACGTAATTTTTTTGCAAATCACTCATAGAAGTTTTTTCTAACAGATGCAAAAGACCCAAGATGCCATTCATGGGGGTACGAATTTCATGGCTCATATTGGCCAAAAATTCACCCTTGGCCTTGGTACTTTGCTCCGCAAGTTCCTTTGCACCTCGTAATTCTTGCTCATTTTGAGCAATTTCTTTAAGCATGGCCTCATGTTCACGCATATCCCTAAAGTAAACAATAAGGCCTAGCTTATTCTGATATGATATGCGTACAATGAAAAGATCTACGGGGATTAACTCACCAGTAATAATGTGCTGGCAAATAGTTTTTGACCTGCACTTTCCTTCGGCATATCCAAGTTCCACTTGCTTTTTTACAAACTCTGAGGATCTTGTACCGTCTGGCTGAAATTCAGGGTGTATTTTATGAAAGTCTTTTAAAAACTCTTCCTTGGTTTCAAAGCCAAAAAGTGTTGCCGACTCAAGGTTAGTATAAATTAAATTATTATCATCATCCCAGAAGTTTACACCCATGGGCATGGAATCAAGCATAAGTGTATTACGCACTTCTGCTTCTTTTAGCAATATTTCTGCGTGTTTAACTTCACGCAAATCTTTAATAAAGGAAATAACTACCTCTTCGTGACCAAGCATGGTTCGAACTATCACAACTTCAGCTGGAATAAGCTCTCCGTCCCAATCATTGTGTAGCCATTCAAAGCGGATATAGCCTTTTTCAAGCACCTCTATATGGTTTTGGGCTACCACGTCTGCAGATTTTCTACCGTCTGGTTGATAAGCTGGGGATAGAAGGTAAAAATTCTCTATGTAGTCTTCTTTAGTTTCAAACCCAAAAATGCGTAAAGTTTCTTGGTTACAGTCAACAATGTCCCCTTCCTTATTCCAGAAAGTAACAGATAGCGGCATATTTTCAGAAATAACAGCATTAATATCTGCTTCCATTTTTTCTTTTTGCAGCTCTAATGTTTCTGTAATATCTGTTATAAAGGATAGGCGCACACGTTCTTTGTCTTCCCACGCAATGCAAGAATCAACATACTGAAGGTGTTTTTTCAATACGGCATCATAACGATCCCAAATGTAAGGCCTGGATATTTTTTTGATAATCTCGTTAGTACATCTTTCGCAGGGTTCATCTCTACCCCTAAACACATTATAACAAAGCTTATTTAGCACATCATCGCACTTAAAGAATTTATATACAGCCTTATTACAATATAATATTTCATAAGTATCTAAATCAGAAATATAAATGGGCATAGGGAAGGCATCTAGCATCTCTTGAACTTGTTTTTGCTTTCTCTCTACAGTCCTTTTCATGGCGCGTTGCCGTCTGCTATAAACAAAAAGTACCGCTATTAAAATTACCAATAATGCTATGACGCCAATTAAAAGATTTACCCCAACATAGGACAAAGATTGCACAAATCGTGAAGCATAACTTGGCTTAGTGGTGTGTTTTAGCAAAATAGAACTAAATCTGTCTTGAGGAAATGCAGCTATGGCCTTATTGACGATAGAAACAACCCGCGGGTCCACATTTTCATTAAAAATAAATGAAAGCTTGTCATACAAAGGCAATATATTTGCTATGTGTAAAAGAGGGTAACCTCCTTCAGAAATGGCGGTGCGTGCCGCATATACATTTTCAAAGGTATAATCTGCCACACCGTCTTCAACTGCTTGATATGCGGCTGTTATATCTTCAAGTATAAGAAGTTTATTATCGGGGAAAGTTTCTTTTACAAAGTTAATTATCACCGGATGCAGTTCTGAAACCGCAAAAACACTATCCTCAGAAAGTCGATAGCTTTTGCCCACCATAGCAATGGGTGTTGAAAGAAAAGTGCTTGATATAACAGAATTAAGTTCTTTAGCTTTTTGGGGGTTGGTATCATAGCTTAAGTGCATATCTGTTTTACCAAGGCTTAAATTTTCCAAAGCCTCGCCATAGGTCAAACCATGCACAAATTTAAACTTCAAACCTGTAAGGTCAGCAATAAGCATAAGTATTTCGTAGTTTATGCCTTTAATTACTCCATTTGCTTCGTCATATTCTTCAAAAGGAGGCCAAAATGCATCATAGGAAACTTCAATGGGCTCTGCTTCATCTATATATGCATTTTCTTCAGCAGTAAGAGAAAACGATTGCGCAGCAAAGGAATTGCTAGTTAAACAGAATATGTGAAACAAGAACGCTATGGCAAAAGCCATAGGTCTTAATATTTTAAGAGAAAGGCACACAGCGGCTTGTTTCTCTACACTTTTCATAGCATCTCCAATTAGTACAATTCTCAAATCAAAATAACTGTGCTTCAATTATCTTGTAATTAATGAAGAAAATCCACAAAATACAAATATCCTAGCATTGCACTACACAATACCTACTTTCTGTGTAGCATGTCAATATATTTTAATAACTACCTTTAGAGGTTAATCATAACACTTACAAAAAACTTATGCAAATGTAATCATATCCACAGTGCAGCATAAAATATAACCAGAGAAACAAATATGGCGTTTATTTTTACAAAAATGTATTTTTACTTAACTCGCTGTAAAATAAAATATTTTACTTAAAACAACGCCGCCATATGAAACTTCAAGCTCATTTTCCAAGTCGTAGCTTGTAAATTTACTACATTTTTGTAGAAAAATTGCAAACAGTTTCGCATTTTTCACCATTGATCTTCCTCATCACAAAAAAATTAAATTAAATATTACAAGATAATACATACAATATATTTTCGACTTTCTTACAATTGGCACAGCTTATGCTTTAAGCCCAACGAACATTGCAAAATGGCTTTTCGTATTATGCAAAAACTCTCAACGAAAGTCATGTGCAAATAATTAATCAAAGTAATAAATTAAAAATATAGGAGTGTTATCATGTCATCACGTAGTCTTGCAGTTATGGAGGCATTTGCCGCCACCCCCAACGCCATTGACGGGACCGATGGCCAACTTACCCCCAATGTAGAAATGGGGCGTCACTTTGCTAAGGATGTATTCACCATTCATGTAATGCGTGAACGTCTGCCAAAGGACGTGTTTAAGCAATTAGAATCTACAATTCGTGAGGGTGCTCGCCTTCCCGCAGAAATTTCCAATGTTGTGGCCTCTGCCATGAAAGACTGGGCCATTGAGCGTGGTGCCACCCACTACACGCACTGGTTCCACCCCATGACTGGCTTTACCGCTGAAAAGCACGATGCCTTTTTAACCCTTTCTTCTGACGGCCATTTGCTTAACGAATTTTCTGGCAAGATGCTCATTAGCGGCGAGCCTGATGCTTCATCCTTTCCTTCTGGTGGTATTCGCTCTACCTTTGAAGCTCGGGGTTACACTGCGTGGGATCCAACAGTTCCTGCATTTTTGCTACCTGGTAAGCTTGGTCACACCCTACATATTCCGTCCATGTTTTACTCATATTCAGGCGAAGCCCTTGACCGCAAAACCCCTCTTTTGCGCTCCATAAGTGCTGTATCTCG
The DNA here is from genome assembly GCA_964371345.1 of uncultured Desulfovibrionaceae bacterium. Lineage (GTDB taxonomy): Bacteria > Desulfobacterota > Desulfovibrionia > Desulfovibrionales > Desulfovibrionaceae > CAYJAD01. Next base: position 10,429 of record CAYJNE010000037.1, read on the forward strand.
CCAAGCCATGCGTATTTTGCGTCTTTTTGGCAATGAAAAAGCTACACATGTTCGCCCTCAAGTTGGTGCCGAACAAGAATATTTCCTAGTAGATAGCCGCCTTGCCGCCCTTCGTCCTGACATCTTGCTCACTGGTCGTACCCTACAAGGTGCCCCACCACCAAAAGGCCAAGAGCTAGACGACCACTACTTTGGTGACATTCCTGGCCGTGTTATGGCCTTTATGAGTGATGTGGAAAAACGCCTCTTTGCTCTTGGTATTCCTGTAAAAACTCGCCACAATGAAGTTGCACCAGGCCAATTTGAGCTAGCCCCACTTTATGAAGAATGCAACATTGCCACCGACCACAATATGCTCACCATGAACATTTTACGCCACACTGCCGCCGAGCATGGTTTTGTGTGCCTTTTACACGAAAAGCCCTTTGCTGGTGTAAACGGTAGCGGCAAGCATAATAACTGGTCTTTGAGCACATCTGAGGGTGAAAACTTACTTAACCCTGGCGAAACACCGCTTACCAATGCGCAGTTCCTTGTATTCTTAGCCGCCACATTGCGTGCTGTACACAAGCACAGCATGGCCTTACGCCTTGGTACTGTAGGTGCTGGTAACGACCACCGCCTTGGTGCCAACGAAGCCCCTCCAGCTATTATTTCCGTATTCTTGGGTGACCAACTTACTGCCGTACTTGATGCCCTAACCACTGGTACAGCCCAGCGTGAAGGCACAAAGCCCTTTATGGAAATTGGAGTTGATGTGCTGCCTCCGCTACCCAAGGATTATTCTGACCGCAACCGCACAAGCC
>CAYJNE010000038.1:0-10737 GCA_964371345.1 uncultured Desulfovibrionaceae bacterium
TTCTGCTGGGGTGGCTTCATACATACTGCGCGGCAACATAATGGGGCCACCAGCAAGGGCTGCTTGAAGTTGGTCTAAAACTTCTTTTGTATCTGGAGGCTGAACAGAGCCTTGGCTTGAATCAATACCATTGACCAGCACTTCCATAATATCAACAACAAAAAGCAGTAAATCTATGAGGTCGTGATTGATAACCATCTCACCCTTACGAATATTATTGAGCAGGGTTTCTGCCTCGTGGGTAAGACTATTTAGGTCGTGATAGCCTATGATGCCGCTATTACCTTTAAGATTGTGGAAAAAGCGGAATAAGTCATTAATAAGGTCGTCTTGGCCTTCAGGCTGGGCTTCAAGATTTAATAAACCTGCATTGAGATTTTCTACAATTTCAAGGGATTCATCAATAAAATCTTTAAGGTGCCCTTCCCCAAAGGCTGTGAGCTTGTATTCGGGTTGACAAGGGAAGCCACTAATCCACTCCTTGGGACTCATATTAATTTTCACTAAGGATGCTGGATCTATTTGCGCTGTTGGAGCATTTGCTTCGGCGGTAGGAGCTTCTGCGGCAGGAGCTTCAACAACTTCGCTTACGGGTGCGGCTTCTTGTACGGCAGGATTTTCTTCCATGCTTTCTACTGGTGTTTCGGGTATGTCTTCTGGTTCAGGGGTGGACTCTGCAGCGGAATTTACGTCTGAGGCACCTTTATTTTCCATAAGGGCGTCAATTTCTTCAATTATTTCTTCAATAGGTACGCCTTCATCACTACTGGTTTGTTCCAAGTTATCAAGCATTTGGCGCAAAGCATCGGTGGATGTAAGAATAACATCCATAATACCGGAGGTCACAACCATACCAGCATTGCGTAGCTCATCAAGAATATTTTCACACTTGTGGGCTAATTGATTGATGCGATTGAGACCAAGAAATCCTGACGCACCTTTCAAAGAGTGCATTGGGCGAAAGATTTCGTTAAGCAAACTCAAATTATCTGGAGTTTTTTCAAGCTCCAGTAAGTTTGGTTCAATGGTCTCAAGATGCTCGCGTGCTTCAATAATAAAGTCGGTAAATAACTCGGCATCCATAAAGTCTTGGCTCATAACATACCCTTAAACTTAGAAGTTTGTTCATTATAGATTAAGTTCATATTATGAATATCGGCTATCCGAGCAACATCTTTATATTACGCACCATTTTTTCAGGCTGAGCAGGCTTAACCATGTAAAGATTCGCCCCAAAACTCATACCAGTTTGGATGTCTTTTTCTTGACCTTCCGTAGAAAGTACAATGATTGGAACATCTTGGTAAGCATCTTGCTCACGCAAGGTTTTGATGAATGTAAATCCGTCCATGCGTGGCATATTTACATCAGAAATAATAAGATCAACAGCGGCACCATTGTAGAGTTTTTCAAGACCATCTAGTCCATCTTCCGCTGTTGTAACCTTAAACCCTTCAGATTTCATCACAAATGCCAAAAGGTTGCGAATAGTCTTTGAGTCGTCAACTACTAGGATGTGTTTACTCATGATGTTGTCCTTGCTTTTGCGGGCATTTTTAATGCCCAACTAGTTTAATTCATTTTAAAGTATATGATCTATAATTTTATCGATTGATATTACGCCAAAAATTTTATCATTATAATCAAGAATACCACAAAGGTATTCTGCATTTGCGCCAATTTGTGCTTCAACATTCCATGAAACATCAGCCGCCGATACAGTATGCATGGTGCGGATTTTGTCCACAATAATGCCAAGTTGCATCCCTTTACGCTGGCAAATGATAATAAAAGTATCATTTTCTACCTGACCATAACTAAGGCATAGTAGTTGCTCAAGCTGTATTAGCGGTGTAACTCGTCCACGCAAATTAATAACGCCAGCCATATATTCAGGCGAAAGCGGCAAACGTATAGCCGGCACATATTTAATAACTTCCTGCACGGCCTCAATGGGTATTGTGTACAATTGCTCCTGAACATAGAAAAAAATCATCTGCAAAGTTTGGCGTTCTTTTAACTCTTCCTCAAGTGGAGGAATATCGGGTATAACAATATCCCCGCTTTCAGTATAAGTTATACCAAGCTCACTGGCACCATTGGCACCAACGTATTTTTGTAAAAAAGACTGCTCCGCCGCTGTAAGATCGCTAGAATTGCCAGCATTTGGCAAACCAAAATCTTGTTCTTGAAAATATTGTTCAGGCGTTCTTACCATAATGTTAGTACTTCTTTGCACAAGGCTTCATAAGCCAAAGCTCCGCGTGTATCAGGGGCAATATCATAAATTGATGCTCCCAAGGCACTGGCTTCACGAAATCGTGTATCAACTCCAATTACAGTTTCAAACATAGACGCCCCCATTTTGTGCCTTAATAGCTCAAGTACCCTTGTGCATGCCTTGGCTCTTTTGTCATACATGGTGGGCAACGTCTTATATCGTATCGGCCGAGGCAGAACTTTATTTAGTGTGCGTATGGTATCAAAAAGTAATTTCAAACCATGCAAAGCCAAAAAATCTGTCTGAATTGGAATAATTAACAAATCAGATGCAACTAAGGCGTTCACGAGCAAAATACCCACATGGGGCGGGCAATCAAGCAATACAAAGTCATATTTATGCTTAACTGGCAAAAGTGCTTCACTAAGCACCATGCCTTTGCCCTTTCGTTCGATTAAATCAAGCTCCAATTCTGAGAGCCTAATGCTACCTGCCGCAAAGTGTATATTTTCAGTCCCAATGGGTACGGCAAGTCTTTCCCAAATGGGTGGCCAATGTTCTTTACTTGCCAAAAGCAAATCGTGTAAGGTTACATCTTGCTCCTCAGGGTAGAGCTTCACATGCAATGAGGCACAAGCATGAGGATCAAGATCTAAAATTAAAACTTTCTTACCCTGTTTTGCCAAAGCTGTGCCAAGCGTTAACGTAGTGGTGGTTTTTCCAACCCCACCCTTTTGATTGGCTATAGCTATAATTTTGGCGGACATTACACTCTACGCTTGCTTGCGGTAAACAATAATACCCGTATAATGCTCCGGCACAAAAGCTCGGCTTATGTTATGCAAAGACTCAGAGTGCCCTATGAGTAATGCTCCATTAGGTATAAGATTATCATAAAAAGCATTAATAACACGCTTTTTCATATCATCATCAAAGTAAATAATAACATTACGACAAAAAATAATATGCGACTTTTCAACCCGTGCAAGTTGCATTCTGTCGTTTAAGTTAACCTGGCTAAAGGATACAAGCTTTTTTACCTCAGGCTTAATATGAAAAGTATTTTCTTTTTTCGTAAAATACTTAGCAACTATGTCCTTGGGTGTTGTGCGCAAGGTATATTCTGAGTAAATGCCCTTCTGAGCCGCCGCAAGCACAGCCTCAGAAAGGTCTGTGGCGGATATTTTTATATCCCATTGCGATATTTCATGTTTTAAGACTTCGTTTAATATAATACCAATGGTATACGGCTCCTCACCAGTGGAACATCCCGCAGACCAAATACGCAACCGCTTACGGTTGACTTTGCGACATTCTTCAATGGCTTGAGTGAGTACTTTTTCTTGAAAAACACGTATTTGTGGAGGATTTCTATAATAGCTTGTTTCATTGGTAGTAACAACTTCAAACAGGCGATTAAGCTCCGTACGCTTGCTAGCATCAAAGCGCAAAAAATTATAGTATTCGGAATAAGACTTGAGATTTAAGTCTTTAATACGATTACTAAGTCTATTTTCCACAAGATATTTGCGGTTTTCATTAATAAAGATACCGCTTTGCTCATAAATGAAGTCACGCAGTTGTATAAATTCTTCATGTGTTATCTTTAACTCTTTGGTTAAAGATAGGGGGGAGCGTTTTGTTAATAATGATGACATATTACACTTGCCCTGCTTGAATTTTCTCAATGGCAGCCGTTGCGGCTTGTTGTATTTCCACATCTTCGTGAGACATCAAATTAAGAAGCGCGCCAAAGGATACATTGCCGCCAATTTTTGCCAAGGATTCAATGATCTTTAGCATCACCATGGGGCTGCTTGTGCGATCTAAAAGCTCCACCAATAGCGGGGCTACAACGTCAATATCTGTCGTACTAAGTGCCTCTATAGTTCGAACACACACCCACTCATCTTCATCGTCAAGAGCGTTTATTAAATATGGCGTGACCACATCATCATTGGCATTACCAAACACATCCACTACCGCCATACGCACATTGCGGTCAGGGTCGTTTAATTTTTCTAAAAGAGTGCTTATGTAATCACGCAAATTGATGCTTGAGCAAGAAAAAGACTCTACAGCCAACTGGCGTACCAGCGGGCTTTCATCCTTAAGACCCTTATTTATTATATCAAAGTGTTTTTTGCAGCTAAAGTTACATAGGGCAAAAAGTGCAAGCACTCGTCCTTCGGCATCAGCTTTTCCAAAATAGTCAACAAATTTCGACTCAAGCTCTGGAGTATGTAAGTGAATACAAGCTTCAACAGCAGCTTCCTTCACGTCACCATATGGGTGATCAAGCAAAGAAAATATTTTTTCTTGAGCTGGAACATGATGCAAGCGAGCACCAAGGCAAGACATGGCGTTTTTAAGTACACTGCTGTCTTCTGTGTGCTCTAAAACATCCAAAATAAAATCTGCATGTTGTGGCTCTACAAAGTTAGTCATGTATTGCATGGCTAGGCGTTGGCTGTCTCTATCTAAATTCCAGAAAATTTCTGTAATAACGTCTATAGCCTCAATGCTTTGCAAGAGTTGGCAAGCCTCAAGTGCCACATGCACAACCTTAGTATCACTTGAGCGGAAAAAACCTGCAAATGTTTCATTGTAGCCAATGGCCGCCAGCGTCCTAATGGACGCAATATAAATATCCTCTTCTGGGTCAACAGTTAGACTAAGAATAAAATCCATTACAACCTTAGATGATACAGCATCACCCACGGCAGAAAGGCCAGTAAGGGCTGCCAGTTGGATGCTTTCATCTTCATCTTCAAGGGCTGAGTCTAAGTAACCTTTAAGGCGAGTTTGATCTTTTGGTGAAAGCAAAGACAAAGAGCCTTCGCCAAGTATTTGAATGATGGATTTTACAGCTTTATGGTGCAGTACTGGATTTGCCTTTTCAAGATAACTTAAAAGAAGTGGTACTGCTTTAATATTTTTAACTTCACCAAGAGCCTCAATAATAACCGAAGCAACCAAAACAGAACAAGTTTCTAAATGGCGCACAAGCATACCCACAACATCATGGGCACGTATTTTTACCAAGGCTTCCACTACGGAAAACTGCACCCATTCTTCATCGAGCATGGCTTGTTGCAAAGCATCAACAGCTTCAGAATAACCCAAATTACCAAGGCTCATGGCAGCTTGGTAACGAACATTCACCTCTGGGTCTTTTAACAAAGCTTCACATAGGGCAGGAACGGCCTTCAAACTCTTGCTATGCCCTAAAATATCTGCAATAAAAATGCGTATATCAGGGTCAGTATCACGCAAAAAAGTTTGAACTGACTCAACATCATCACCACTGATTTCACGCAAAATATCCATGGAGATATTGCGCAATGAAGGTGACTCACTACGCAATAGTGGAAGTATTTTTTGAATAGTTTGCTTGCCCCTAATTTTGCGCAAGGCGTAGTCTGCGGCTTCTTGAACACCAATGTTTTTACTTTGTATAAGCCTACAAAGCATCTCAATGGTTTCCGTTAGGCCAAGCTCACCAGCAGCAAAAATAGCATGCCTTACACTTTCAAGGTCACTACTATTTAATGCATCCAACACTTCTTGAGGATTAACTTTTTGTGAATGCTCAGTCATAATTCCCCTACCCTTTATCCTTTAACTGCCGTCATCATTGCGTCAGCTACACCATCAATGTCTAAGGTATGATCAGATAAATTTGCATCAACAATGGCCTTGGGCATACCATATACAACGCAAGAGTCTTCATTTTGAGCCATAATATATCCGCCCTTTTCACGCAAAGCACGAATACCCTCAAGCCCGTCACTACCCATACCTGTTAAAATTATTCCCATGGATTTTCTAGGGTTACACTTGGAAATGGAGTCCATAAGCTCAGTGGCAGAAGGCTTATATAAAGCCGAAGTTGGATTTTCAGAAACTTCAAGCTCCATAAGCGGCCCACGCATTACAAGGCGTAAGTGTTTACCACCAGGTGCAACATAAGCATGGCCTTGTTTTGGTTTTTCACCATTCACAGCCTCAGAAACTGTAATATTGCAAACACTATCAAGCCTTTTGGCAAATGGCCCCGTAAAAGCCGCGGGCATATGCTGTGCAATTAAAATTGTGGCTGGAAAATCAGCTGGCAAAGCCGAAAGTACTTTTTGCACAGCAGGTGGGCCACCAGTTGAAACACCTATACCAACGATGTCACGCTTGCCCTTGCATGGCGTAAATGAACCAGGGGCAGAAGGAGCAGGAGAGCTGGAACCAGGTGTTTTCTTCATACCAAAGCGCAACTGCATGAGGGCTTTTTTTCTGGATAATAATTTTATTTTCTTTGTAAGCTCTTGACCAAAAATATCACCTTGAGCACTCAAAGACTTAGGCAAGAAGTCAAGCGCACCAAGCTCCAAAGCCTTTAATGTGGCCGTGGCACCGTCCTCGGTGAGCGAACTAATCATGATAACTGGCCTTGGCTTAGTTTTCATAATGTGCTCAAGAGCAGTTAACCCATCCATTTTTGGCATCTCAATGTCTAGGGTAACAACGTCTGGATCAAGCTCATCAATTTTTTGCAAGGCATCTTGACCATTATTAGCCATGCCCACAATATTTATATCTGGATCATCTTCTATAAGAGATGCCAATGCTTTACGCATAAACGCCGAGTCGTCAACAATTAAAACTTTTACCATGCGCACTCCAAAAAAAAGTACATAAATCGGCACAAAACGCCTTAACGCTCTAAACACTTTTCAACCTACGTCATACAGCAATAATTTACAAGCAAAAAAATGACTTGCAAAAAATTAAGTCATTTTTTTACAATTTATTTTCGTAGGTAAAAACTAGGTTAATCATGTCGCAAAAACACACAAAATAAAATAAGCAAAAAGCTTGAGTTTGTTCCACAAGCTTTTTGCTTATTATTTCAATGTATTTTAGAGAAATTAACCCATATCTTCAGTTAGTATCATATTCCTTGCGGCACTAGTTTCGTCAAGGCGGCGCACAAATGTATTTGTAGGTGCATTAAGCAAAGCCTCTGGGTCTGCAAGGCCCATTTTTACTACAGATTCAAGAGCAGCGGCAAAATCATCCAGCGTTTGCTTGCTCTCTGTCTCTGTAGGCTCAACCATTAAGCATTCAGGAACAATGAGTGGAAAGTACACTGTTGGCGCATGGTAGCCCTTATCCAAAAGCCCTTTGGCCACATCAAGAGCTCTTACTCCGCTTGGAGCTGAGGCCACAAATTCATGGGCACAAATACGTGAATATGGCACATCAAGGAATGGTTCTACTAATTTTTTCAGATAATTAGCATTGAGTACCGCATATTCTGATACACGAGTAAGCCCCTCACCACCAAGGCGTAAAACATAGGCATAGGCCTTTAAGAATACGCCAAAGCTACCATAAAATGGTGCAATATAACCAATGGATTTTGGGTAATTATAATCAAGATATAATACCCCGTCTTCATTCTTCTTTACCCTTGAAATGGGCATGTAAGGGGTAAGGCGTGCAGAAACACCCACAGGGCCAGACCCAGGGCCGCCACCACCATGTGGGGTGCCAAGGGTTTTATGTACATTCCAGTGCACAACATCAAAGCCCACATCACCCACACGCATCTTACCTAAAACGGCGTTCATATTGGCACCGTCATAATAAAGCAAAGCGTCCACACGGCGCAATTTTTCCACAATTTTTGGCAAATGTGTTTCAAATAGCCCCAATGTGTTTGGGCAGGTCATCATTACGGCGGCCACATCATCAGTGAGGGCTGCTTCTAGTGCCTCTGGGTCAATCATGCCGTCACGGGATTCAATATTCACCACTTCATAACCAGCAAGCACAGCCGAGGCAGGGTTAGTGCCATGCGCTGAATCTGGGCAAATAACCTTGGTTTTCTTATTACCCTTATCACGGTGATAGGCGGCAATAAGCATAGCCCCTGTAAACTCACCATGTGCCCCAGCCATGGGCTGAAGGGTGTATGAGTCCATACCAGTGATTTCACAAAGTAATTTTTCAAATTCCCAAATGCACTCTAGCGCACCTTGGGTATATTTTTGACCACCCTCAAATTGAGCAAGGGCAGGATGCAAATTTGCAAATCCTGGCAAGGAGGCTACGGCCTCGGTGAATTTTGGATTATACTTCATGGTGCAAGAGCCTAGGGGATAGAAGTTACCGTCCACCCCAAAATTACGCTTGGATAAAAGTGTAAAGTGGCGCACCACATCAAGCTCTGAAAGCTCTGGTAAGTTCAAAGGTGTTTTGCGTAAAAGCCCTTCGGGGAGCATATCAGCGGCTGTTATTTTAGGTTCTTTTGGCAACCAACCCACACGACCAGGAACGGATTTTTCATATAATGTATTCATTAGATTAATCCTTTTACTTTGCTAATGGCAGTATCAATGCACTCATGGGTGGTTTTTTCAGTACAAGCAACCAGCAATACATTTTCCATACCCTCATAATAACGCCCCAAGGGGAAGCCAATGGCAATGCCATGTTCAAGCATTTTTTCAACCAGCCTATCGGCCGCCACGGGCAAGCGCAAAGCCACTTCATTGCCATATGGCGCATCATTTAAGAGGCTAACACCAGTCAAGCTTGTCCATTTTTCAACGGCATAGCGGGCCTTTTTCATGCCAAGCAAGGCCACACGGGATAAGCCTTCAGGCCCCAAAAGTGACATATACATAAGACTACGCAAAGCGCATAAGGATTGATTTGAACATATGTTAGACGTGGCCTTTGCTCTGCGAATGTGTTGCTCTCTGGCTTGCAAAGTGAGTACATAGCCAGTTTTTCCGTCCACGTCCTTAGTGCGCCCAGCAATGCGGCCTGGGAATTGACGTATATATTCCTTACGGCACGTCATAATCCCAAGATATGGGCCACCAAAAGAAAGCGGCATTCCAAGAGCTTGCCCGTCAGCAACCGCAATGTCTGCGCCCATTTCACCAGCAGTTTTCATAACTGCTTGCATCACAGGGTATACAGAAATAACCGCAAGGGCCTTTTGACTTTTGGCATGGGCAAAAAGCTCGGTAAAGTCTTCAATATAGCCAAAGAAGTTCGGATTTTGCACAATTACGGCGGCACAATCACCGTCTACGGCGGCCTTTAGTGCCGCGATATCTGGACGGCCATTTTTATGCGGCACTTCCACCAAATCCACATCAAGGTACGCACAATAATCTTGCATCATGCGCCGCCAAATGGGGTTAATGGTTTCATCATAAACCATTTTTTTACGCTTGGTTTGACGGGCCGCCATCATCATGGATTCAAAAAGAGCAGAGCCACCGTCATATACGGAAGCATTGGCACAATCCATATTAAATAGGCGTGTTACAGCAGTTTGATATTCAAAAATAGCCTGCAAAGTACCTTGAGAAGATTCAGGCTGATACGGTGTATAAGAAGTATAAAATTCACTACGAGAGCTCAAAGCATCCACAGCCTTGGGGATAACATGATCATAAAAACCAGCCCCTAAAAAGCTTACAACTTGCTTGCCATTTTTTTCTGCCAAAGTTTCAAGATGATTGCATACATCCATTTCGCTAAGGCCCTTGGGCATGGCATATGATTTGGGGCGTAAATCTGGCGTAATATCTGCAAAAAGATCATCCAGCGTCTTTACACCAATGCGTGCAAGCATCTCTTGCACTTCAGCCGGAGTATGGGGAATGAAGGGCATAAACCCACCTCTATGGTTTGGCCTTATTAAGGCACGTTAATTATTTAAATTAGCCTTGTTCGGCGCAAAAAGCTTCATAAGCTGCGACATCTAGTAGGCCTTCTGGCTTGCCGCTAAGTTTTACCTTAATCATCCAGCCGTCAGTATATGGGCTATTATTAACCACTTCTGGAGCATTATTAATATCATCATTGGCGGCAACAACTTCACCATTTACGGGTGAATATAGCTCACTGGCGGCCTTTACAGACTCAATGGAGCCAAACTCAGCACCAGCAGTTAGGGCTGTGCCCACTTCTGGCAAATCCACATATGTAATATCGCCAAGGGCATCTTGAGCAAAATGCGTAATGCCAATCACAGCAACATCACCTTCAACACGCACCCATTCATGGGTCTTATCATATAATAAATCGCTTGGGTTAGACATGGTATTCCTCCATATATTTTAATAATTACGATAATTTAATGCGAGCAGTGCCGTCCTTATAAAACGGCAACTCAGCAACACTGGCCTGCAAAGATGTTTTTGCAGCCTTAACAACAAATTCCTTATGCTCGGCGTAAGCTGCATCAACCCAAGCCAAAGCAATTACATAACCTAAGGACGGAGCAAATGAACCACTGGTAACAAGGCCCACCTCCTCACCGCTTGCAAGAGTAAGTATATCACCATGCCTTGCGGCTCTGCGTCCCTCAATGCGTAAGGGCAAAAGCATTTGCCTAACCTCACCCACATGCTCGTGCCCAACATATGGAGCCGTGCTCGTGAGCATTTTACCCATGCCCGATTCTGTAGGATTGTGCTGGTCATCAAGGTCATGCC
>CAYJNE010000039.1:0-2523 GCA_964371345.1 uncultured Desulfovibrionaceae bacterium
AAAATTTGCATATATTTTAGCACTGTGGGAAAAGTGACACAAAGGCTTGACCGCAAGTGGCAAAAAGTCTAGAGTATTTATGTAAGAAATACATTAACAAATAGGTGTTTCATGAATAAAGTATTGGCACAAGATGAAGTAGATGCCTTGTTAAGAGGTCTTTCCGGCGGGGAAATTGAAAGCGAAACTGATATATCTGATGAAGATTCCAGCATCGTTGCCTTTGACCTTGCCAACCAAGATCGTATTATCCGTGGGCGTATGCCTGTTCTGGAAATTGTTAACGATCGTTTTGCCAGACTTTGCACCAATGCCCTTTCTAACTCCATTCGTAAGCGTGTAGAATTAAACCCAATTTCCATTGATATGGCTAAGTTTGGGGAGTTTATTCGCTCCTTACCAGTGCCCACCAGTATTAATATTTTTAAAATGGATCCTTTGCGTGGTAATGCCATTATTGTGGTGGATTCACGCTTAGTTTTTGCCTTGGTGGAAAATGTTTTTGGCGGTGCTGGATCTCAGCCCAAGGTAGAAGGGCGAGAGTTTACCCGCATTGAACAAGCCGTTGTTGATAAAATTATTAAAATATCCCTTGATAGTATGGAAGAATCATGGCGGCCCGTGCATGATGTTAAGCTTGAGCTTGTGCGCTCAGAAATTAACCCACAATTTGCAGCCATTGTGCCGCCCAGTGATGTGGTTGTTGTAATCACCTTTGAGGTGGAGCTTGATACATCCATCGGTTCCATGGTTATTTGCTTGCCCTATGCTACCATTGAGCCCATACGTTCAAAGCTTCATGCTAGTTTTCAAACAGAACGCTTGGAAATTGACCATGCATGGGTTGCCCGTCTAAAAGAAAGACTTTTGGAAACGCCTGTGGAATTTAAGATTCATTTTGGTAATACCCAAATTACTGGCAATCAGCTTTTGCGTATGAAGGTTGGTGATGTGCTGGTGCTTGATACTGATGTTGAAGATTTACTCCCCTGCACTGTGGCTGGAGTTACTAAATATTATGGCCTTGGTGGTACGGTAAAATCCATGCAATCATTCCAAATTGTAAAAGAAATTGAGCCACAATACACCTAAAATTTCATGAATTAGGCAATAAAAAAGCCCTTGTAAATACAAGGGCTTTTTTTGTTTGTTTAGATATAATCAATCTTACAAATTAGATTGAACTTGCTGTATTTTGGGTAGGTTTTTCACAAATTGCAGGGCCATGCGCAGCTGGTTGTCCTTTGCAAGTTGGTCGGCTACGTCGTCCTTTTTATCCTTGTCTTTTTCTTCTTCTTTGGCCTTAGCGTCTGTTTTGCCCTTTTTCTTTTGTTCTTTTTCTTCCTTGCTTTCTAAATGTCTAGTGAGGTCTTTTTCACGTAGGAAGCGTGGAGTTTTTTCTTCCTTTTCATCTACAGGTTCAAAGGGGATTTCAAGGTCAGGGGCAATGCCTTCGGCCTGAATGGATTGCCCATTGGGGGTGTAGTATAAAGCTACGGTAAGTTTTAAGCCAGAGCCGTCTGACAATGGAATAATATTTTGCACAGAGCCCTTACCAAAAGTTTTTTCACCAAGAATAACAGCGCGTTTATGGTCACGCAAAGCACCTGCTACAATTTCTGAAGCTGAGGCAGAACCAGCATTAACCAAAACCACTAATGGTGCTGTAACGTCAGCATCCTGAGTTTTGGATTTGTATTCACGCAAAGAAGAATTGTCACGCCCACGAATGGAAACAATGCTACCCTTAGCTAAAAAAGTATCGGCAACGCTAACGGCTTCATCCACAAGGCCACCAGGGTTATTGCGCATGTCTAGCACAATGCCTTTAATGCCTTTCTTTTGGGCATCTTCAATGGCTTCGTGTAGTTCGTCAGTGGTGCGCTCTGAAAAGCGTGTAATCCTAAGCCAGTGGTAGCCGTCTTCAAGCTCTTTGGATTTTACGCTGATTAGTGGTATGGAATCTCTTATTATACTAACTGTTTCTGGAATGTTAGAATTGGCGTGAACAATGCCAAGCTCCACAGCAGTGCCCTTGGTGCCACGAATGCGTGAAACAACTTCTTGCAGGGTTAGCTCTTGGGTGGGCTCACCATCAATGCTTAAAATAATATCACCTGGCAAGAGGCCAGCCCTAAAAGCTGGTGTGTCTTCAATGGGTGATACTACTGTAACTTGGCCATTTTCTAACGAAATTTCAATGCCAACGCCAGAAAATTCGCCAGAAGTGGTTTCTTGCATTTCTTTGTATTCTTCTGGTGTCATGTAGGTGGAGTGGGGGTCAAGCCCTTCAAGCATACCCTTTATGGCGCCATTTAATAATTCCTTGGAGGTAGTATCATTAACATAATGACGTTCCACAAGGTCAAGCACTTGGCTAAAGCGTTTTAAGGAGTCGAACTTTCCTTCTTCGGCCCATGCCAAAGGGGTAGTGGTACACAATGCCACCAGCAAAAAAACTATAAAGCGTGAGTAAGGGCGCATAAATTCCTCCAAAAATCGTGTGTGCGCAATATAAGCATA
>CAYJNE010000039.1:2623-10643 GCA_964371345.1 uncultured Desulfovibrionaceae bacterium
ACAACGGTGAGGGCCATATTCTTATTCATATATTCTCCATAACCATGGCATAAATTATGCGCAGGCATTAGATAAAATTTATATCAAAAACAGTAAGTACATAACAGAAAATGTAAAGAATGAAAAGGCTAAGATTTTGAAAAAAAATGGGATGATTTTTTGTGCTCTGGTGGCATTTGTTGTTGTGCATGTGTGTTCATAATTTTTTGCATTATTTGGTCATAACTAAGTAATATGACATCATTATTCTGCTCTACAGCTGAAAGGCATGATACGCAAATTTCATGATTATCAAGGCTGTGCCAGTATAAATACCATTTTTCGGTGTTTATTATATGTGGGCCGTCTTTTATGGGGAGTACTTGAAAACTAATGGGGCTTAAATGAAAGCCACGCCCTGTGGCCTTCATAATGCTTTCTTTAGCAGACCATATTTTGTAAAATGATTTATCATCATTATTTTCACTGAGCCAATCAAGCTCTGGCGGTGTGAAGCATTTTTCAGCAACGTTTGCGGAATATGGTTTTACTTTTTCTATATCAACACCCAAGGTATAATCCGATAAAGCAAGCACAACATAATCCCCTGAGTGCGAAATATTAAAGCAACGCTCATTTTCAAAATATGGTTTGCCGTATTCAGCGTACATGGGGGGCGTGTTGTGCCCAAGGGCGTAGTAGAGCAAAAGCCCTCCCACAAGGCAACGAACTTTATCCTTAGGTTGCATATAACGCTCAACCCTGCGCTTTCTTTCGTCTGAAAGAAACTCAAGGCCAGATAAGTCGTCCCAGTCATTTATGTTACAAGCATAAATTTTCATAAATGGAGAGTAGCATAATGATAAATTATTTGCAAGAAAATGCACGAGTTCGGGCTAAAAAAATATAATACTTACTAGATGTTAAGAATTTGTTTGAATAAGTGTAAGAAATCTCTATAGAAAATTTACTATTATATTGGTATGGTTTAAGGCTATGTACGCAACAAAATAAGAGCTGTCATGGGCGGGAGATAAATTTCAATACTCTGCAAATTAACACCAGAGCTAGCTTCAGAAAAATGCTCAGTGCCGTGTGCATCCACATTGCCATGCCCGCCAAAGATTATGCGGTCTGTGCTTAAAATTTCTATGTATTTTCCTGGTGTTACGAATAGTTTCAAATTGTCTTGGCTGTCCAATTCGTGAAAATTATAAACCATAAGCAAAGAGCCACGCTCAAAAGCAAGGGTTTTATTGGCCTCATGAATATGACGAAATACGGGCTGAGCCGCAAAGCAAGGCAAATGTTTGTTAACAATTTCAGTCATGCAACTTTTATCAAAAGCGGCAAGGTGTGCATAGCGCAAGTTGGGGTCGCTTGGTAGGCTCCATTGTCTATGCCCATAGCCGTCTTCATCAAGCCATTCGGGGTGCCCAAACTCTGCCCCCATAAAATTCAAATAACCATAATGAGATGCTGTTAGGGTGATTAAGCGCATAAGTTTATACAAGGCAATGCCGCGAGAGACCTCCCAACTTTGTTGAAAAATACTCATGTTATCATACATGGCATTACCTAAAATGCGCCAAATCATTGCATCTTTGCCGTTGATGCATTGGTCGTGGCATTCCACATAGCTTATGGTGTGGTCATAGGGGCGGTGGTTAGTCATTTCATGCCAAAGGGTGCCCATGTCACGCTTGCTTTCATCTTTAATGAACTTGCCCCAAAAGTCAGGAATGCCCATGGCAAAACGATAATCAAAGCCAAAGCCGCCTTTTTGTGGGGCAGATGTTAGGCCTGGCATACCGCTAAATTCTTCAGCAATACTTTCGGCCTCTGGGGTGATTTCGTGGATTAAGTCATTGGCAAGGGCTAAATATAATTGACCGTATTCATCCGCACGGGGTGAGCCGTCCTTTCCATAAAAACAACGCCCCACATGGTTAAAATCATCATTATGCCCGTGGTCATTGTAAAGCATATTACCCACAGCATCAAAGCGGAAACCGTCAATCTTAAATTCTTCAAGCCAATAACGGCAATTGGAAAGCAAGAAGCGGCGAGCCATCTCATTGCCATAGTCAAAGGAAATTGTACCCCATTGATTGCTTTTTTGTGAAAAGAAAAAGCTTGAGCCGTCATAGCGGGCCATGCCTTGCTCGGTATTTGGCAAGGTGTGACTATGCGTAATATCTAAGATAATGCGCAGTCCGTAGCCGTGGGCTGTGTCCACCAATTGCATAAAATCATGCACACTACCAAAGCGAGAGCTTGGCGCAAAATAGGATGAAACTTGATAACCATATGATTTATATAAGGGATGCTCAAGCACTCCCATGAGTTGCACATGGGTATAGCCGTTATCACGAATGCGGGGCAAAATATGCTTGGTAAATTCTTTAAATGTTCCAACACTTTTGGGATCTATTTTTTGATGCTCTTCAAAGCCCTGAGCATCTTGAGCCATGCCGATATGGGCCTCATAAATACGAGGAAATGTAACCCTTGGCGGTTGCTCATGCTGCCACGCATAGTCTTTTTGTGGGTGCCAATGTCTAGCGCACCACTGCGTATTTATAAGTTCATCTTGTTCAACCCATTTGGCCATGGCTGGTACCCTACGTTGCATACTTTGTTCATTTTGAGCTTGCAAGCGCAGCTCCATATAGGTGCCATGCTCAAGGGCTTCAAAGGGTAAACGTAGCTCCCACCAGCCTTGCCACGCATCATTGTCAGATACGGGCTTAAAGGCGTGATGCGCCCAGCGTTGAAATTTCAACTTATCGGTGGTGAGCCAAAGCTTATCGGCCTTTGGCATATATTCACGCAAAAGCCAGCAGGGGGCGTTGTTTTCATCCTTTATAAGCTTAATGCCCCAAGTTAAGTGCAAATCGGCATAGGCGTATAGTGATTTATAATCTTGTAATATTTGTTCTTTTTCTTTTGTATATCTTTGTGCTCGCTCCAAAAAAAATGAGGCATAGGGTATGAGTTCCATATCCTCTAAAGGACTTTTGGGGGAGTTATCTAGGTCAAATTGCAGAGGCTTTGCACTAAAGGTGCCGACACTTTTGCAGCGCACATGAAAGCTTATGTCTTGCACACCGTTAAGTCCGCCCCAAATGAGGCAGCGAGATAGTAAATGATGAGAAAAACCCAATAAAAAATGGCCTTTGGGCTCAATGACTGTACCCTTGAAATCATCTTTTGGTATGTCTAGTTGGTGAACTTGTATTTTTTGTGTATTTTCAGCCCATAGATGTTCAATAGTGCAAGGTTCTTTGCTGTCATTATAAAGCATAACATACACATATATAAAGCTATCTGGTAGCTTGTGATGCACATAGCTACCAAGCCCATAGAGTATGGGGTAGTGCATGAATTTGGGGTCATCATGAACGCCCAAATGTGTACTTATAATGACTGACATTAATATTAACCAAGCTTCCTACTGGCTAAAATACTCGCAAGCACTTGCGTGCCTTCCTTACCAAGGCCTTGTTCCACAAGAAAGCGGTAAGTTTTTTCAGCCAAAGCAAGGCCGGGTAATTTTAACTTCATGGCTTCGCATTGCTTGATGCAAAGACCAAGGTCTTTTAGGAAATGCTCCACAAAAAATCCTGGGGCAAAATCTTCATTTAAAATGCGTGGGCCAATGTTATTTAAGGCTGTGCTTCCTGCGGCCCCAGCACCAACGGTTTCAAGCCATTGTTGTACGTCAAGGCCAGCTTCTTTTGCAAAAGTAATGGACTCGCACACGCTAAACATAAGCCCAGCAATGGCCACTTGATTGCCAAGCTTGGCCTTTTGGCCCATGCCAGCAGTGCCGCAATGCACAATTTTTTTGCCCATGGCTTCAAAGCAAGGCAGGGCCTTGGTAAAGGCCTCTTCTTCCCCGCCCACAAATATGGAAAGGGTTGCATTTTTTGCCCCAATATCGCCGCCAGTTACGGGCGCATCAAGGCTTAGGCAGTTCTTTTGCCTTGCTTCTATGGCAATTTGCATGGCAAGCTCTGGGCTTGAGGTGGTCATATCACAAAGTATTCCGCCAGCTTTAAGGCCTTTTAGCGCACCGTGTTCGCCAAGCATAACTTCTTCAACATCGGCAGGGTAGCCCACAATGGAGAACACAATATCAGCATTTTTGGCGGCTTCAAGCGGATTTACGGCCCAAGTTGCGCCGTTATCAAATAGTGGCTGAGCTTTTTCCTTGGTACGGGTGTAAATGGTTAGCTTGTGTCCTTTTTTTTGTAAGTTTTGCGCCATGGCAAGACCCATGATGCCTGTTCCTATCCATGCTATATTCATACTGATTCTCCTATTTTCCAAGTATATCTTTTTTTAATTGGTCTACGGTTAAGGCCTTAAAATTCTTTTGGCGTACAAAGCCAATATGCTTTGCAAATAATTGCACATTGCCCTTCAATTTTTGACTGAATGTATCGCCCTTAGCAAGCTCTGATAGCACTATACCTATGGCTTGGTCAAAGACTATTGGGCTGATATTTTGGGTGTCTTCCAATTTTGTTTTGTAAAATTGCACAGATTGAGCAAAACCACGCTCAAGGTCATTGATGCCGACCGTGGCCTTTTTTATGCTTGAGTCAATGCTGGTTAATTTTTTCTTATCCTTGGTACTTTTTTTAAGAATTTCTAAATTATCTAAGGTGTTTTTAACAATGGCAATGCGGCTTGAAAAGTTGCGCACAGTTTCCATCATAAAGGCCGCTGTGCGAACTTCTGAACTTGCGGCAAGCATTTGTTGTCGCTCAAGGGCGATGTTATTATCCTTTAAAAGTGTGCGTAAATGTTGGTAATTTTCCCTTTCAGCATCGGTGCGGGCAGTTGCTAGGAGGCGGTCAAGCTCAGTTAAAGGATTTTGGCTATTATCAAGTAGTAGAGGACTATTTTCTCCAGCATCTTTCCATTCAGCTTGTAAAATGCTTGGCCTATGCCCGCCTGGGGTATTTATGCCTGAAATTATTAAGCGAAAACCCAAATCACGGGCGTGCATGGGCCCGTCTATGTTAAAAAATGCCACTTCCTCACGTCGCCCAGGTAGTACCTCCGCTGTGCCAGATAAATAGCTGCCACCCTTACGCACAAAACCACCAGCAGAGCCATGCAAACGCCCCCCAAGGGAGAAGCGAAATACATCCATAACCATTTCTGCGGCATTGCCAGATGTATCATAAAGCCCAAGCTTGTTGGGTTTTAGGCTACCGATGCGGGCCGCATTTTCATGAATATGCGTTGCATTTTCAGGGCGAAAAATTGCAAAATCTGTGTAATTTTCGCCTTCTGCATGGGGAAAAAATTCAAGCTCACGTATTTCTTGACTGGTGCTAGTATGCCCGCCACGGGCCGCATATTCCCACTCCGTTTCCGTGGGTAGGCGCAAAAAACCTACATTGCGTGTGTCCCCTGCATATTGGGGCAAACTTTGGGGGGCGTTTTTCAAAAGCCAAGTGGTGTACTTTTGGCTAAATTCAAGGGCTTCATACCAAGTGATTTCTGTTTTTGGGCGTATGTTTTCCGCACTGGGGGCAGGGCAAGTCTCCTCCATAATGGCGGCCCATTGCAGGCCAGAAATTTCATATTTTCCTGCTAGATAGTAGAAAAAATCCCCCTTTGGGGCATGGGCCTGCCAAGTGCTTGGCAAATCGCTTGCGGCAAATGGGGCCGAGAGTGACGCAGTATGGCGGCTATCATAAAAACCACGCTCAATATTAACGGCATCATCTTGCCCTAAACGGGTGGTCATATCCCACAAAAAACCCTTGGCAGGAACTGCCACAATCTTAAAGGCCATGCTCATATTGCAAGGCATGGGCAGTAAAATATCATCGGCGGCGGGGCTTGGGTTAAAACCCTCTTCAAGGCTGGCATTACCCTTTGGCTTTAATGCGGCATGGGCTTGGTGTGGCATCGTAAAAAATACGAAAAAAAATATTAATATAAAGTATTTATATGGAATTGCTTTATGGTTTTTCAACGCGCTGTTATACATCACGGATGACCTCCGAAGGCTCTATTTTTGAAGCTTGTCTTGCAGGAATTATGGTTGCGAAAAACGAAAGCAATACAACCAATAAAACCCCTAATAAATAATGCTCAAGGGGTAGATGTGTAATTTTTTCAATCCCTTGTAGGCTATTGGCAAACAATTTATCTATGCTTACGGCAGTTACAAAGTAAAGCCCAAGGGCAAGTATTGCCCCAAGTAGGGCCGTAAGCATACTTTGAAACAGCGCAAAGGCCATAATATCACCGCTAGAGTAGCCCATAAGCCGCAATATCCCAAGATAGCGTTCTTTGCGGCGCACTGCGGCTAGCGAATTACTGCCAGTGGAGGCCACAAAACCAAAGGCCGCCGCCATACCAATAAGCCCAAAAATTAGGGTTAGCGAATTATCCAAACTGCGCACGGCGGCAATTTGTTCGGCTTGGGTATAAACCTCAATGCCTTGCTTTGCAAAGTCATCACGTAAAATGGTTACAGAATCAAGATCTTTAGCATAAAGCCTAAAGGCGGCATATATACGCTCAGTATTTGGCAATTCTTCGCCAGTCCAGCCTTGTTCTGCCGTGAAATGTACGTTTTGTTTGGGTTTTCGCCCGTCTCTAAAATCTTCCGTAGCTTCCAGCAATGCAAGCGGCACAAAGGCTACAGATTTTTGCTCGGCCTCAAGGGGAAGGATATTCCTCACCCAAAGCTTAACCTCTGCCCGTTCAATTTTGTTATTATGGCTGCGTTCAACCATGCCTTGCAATACGGCATTGACATCTACTTTTAATTTGCGAGCGGCTTCTGCCGTAAGGGTAATGGCAAAAGCATCCCTTGGGCCAGCTTGTCTGGTGGGCCTTGTATATCTATTAAGTAAGGTGTCGCCTTCTCCCGTGGGCTCAAGGGAAACTGTAATGCGCTTAAGTATGCTGGTTTCGCCCTCTGGGGCAAGGCTCATGGTTGCTGCAATGGCTCTTGTGCGAGGTAGCACAAAACTCACATGCGGATTTTTACTTAATTGTTCAATAAAACTTGTGCTATAATTACCACTACCTATGGGTATTATTTCCAAATTATGCGGGTCATTTTTTAGCCGCTCAGTCATGGTATTAATAACCCCAAACTTTACCCCATATAGCACCAAAAGCGGGGCCAGCACCGCCGCAAGTGAAAGCACAGCACAAAGCGAGAGCAATTTTTCATGCCAATAATCATGCAGGGCAAGGGCGCAAGACTTATATATCATGCATTCACCCCCGCATTCTCTGCGTTTAGGCAGGCTATAATGTTATCACCCTCACGCTCAATTTGCGTGCTAACTAGGCGAAAACCCATGCTTTTGGCAATGTCAGGAGCATGGCTAACCATAATAATACCAATGCCTTGTTCCCGAGCAAGTTTTGTAAAAAGCTCAAGTACAATACTGGCGTTTAAGGGGTCAAGCGAGGCCACAGGCTCATCAGCCAGAACAAGCCTCGGTTTATGCACCAAGGCTCTGGCAATGGCAAAGCGTTGTCGCTCCCCAACGGACATTTGCAAAGGTTTTTTGCTTAAAAGGTGCGTAATGTCTAAGGTTTTGGCAAGGGCTGGGATGTGCTCCCTATGTTCCTTACAATGGCAGGCCAGTAAAATATTGTTTTCACCGCTTAAAAAAGGCAAAAGCCCACCAGTTTGTAATACATAACCAATGTATTTGCGGCGCAGCTTAGCTAAGTCATTTTGCTGATTTTTTTGCCAGTGGGCGAGCATGTCAATGGGCCTTTCGTCAGGTGTAAAAATAAACTCAGAATTGTCACCCATATGCTCAAAGTCAGGGCGTAAAATGGCCGCCATAAGGTCAAGGGCGGTACTTTTTCCGCAACCACTGGGGCCAACTAGGGCCACCAATTCACCTGCACCCACCGCAAATTGGCTCACATGCAAAGCAAAACCACTTTGACGTTGCTTGTGAATATGTTTAATGGAAATAATATGTTGCATAAAGTCACGACTTAATTTTGATTTTTTGTAGAGTTTTTTTAGGCTAAA
>CAYJNE010000040.1:0-10603 GCA_964371345.1 uncultured Desulfovibrionaceae bacterium
CTTGCCAGTTCTCCACGATGTTTAGGGCAAATTTTAATTTGTCCGTACAGCGGGGATACTGGTAATGTCTTCCAAAAAAACAATAAAAGCGGTAGCCTGTTCATAGGCTACCGCTTTTATTGTTATGTAATGTTATTTGTTATGGTGTCTAAAGGACCTCACAATTAATATACATCCCCGTCTATACCGTTAAACAAGGGAGCTTTCACACCTGCCCGAATGGATTCTTCAAGAAGACCTGTGCGAGTATATTTATCTGCAGGGGTAAAATCCTGTTCGTGAATTAAGACAATTGACTTAGCCTTGGATTCTTTTTGAATGTCTGCTATTTTTTCTGGCCATAAGTGATATTCTAGTGCTAGTTTTTCAGGATCTTCACCATCTGCCCAGATAGTTTCGCCCACACTTTCTTTAGAAAAAGCCTCAATAAAAACCACATCCGCATTCATGGCAGCTTTTACGGCACCAGAGGAGTAAGGACCGTCTGCAGTAAAGGCAAATACCCTGCCATCGGCGCATTCAAAGCGGTACGCATAGGTAGGCATGAGGCCGTGCGGTTTGTTATATGCGTATACTTTAACATTTTTATCTTCAAATATCAGTCCATCCTTATTAACTTCATGGACAACCGTTGTAGCACCGCCTTTAGGTGACTTCATAAGGCCTTCCTGAATATCTTTCAAATCTACTACCCATGCTTGCATAATATAGTCTATCATGGATTTGGTACCCTCAGGTCCATAAATTTCCTTAGAAGCCTTACTACCATATTTGTAAGCATTCAATATCCAAGAGGGAATACCTACTGTATGGTCAGAGTGCAAATGGGTTAAAAATAAATGCTTCATATTGTTTAAATCAAAAGCTTTGGTCATCCAATCCCCATTAACTAAAGCAGCATTGGACATAGCCCTCCAAGTTCCTTCGCCGCAATCAATAAAATACGGGTATCCATTTGATATTACAGCAAAAGAAGGGCCGTAACGATACGGGTTTGGGGCAGGATAGCTGCTACCTAGCACCACCGCAAAGGATTTTGCCCCTTTGGGCGCACGGTTTTGAGGAGCAATATTGTTGTTGGAAGGCCAGTTTTCTGGAGCAGTAAAAATAGTATTAATACCAGGTTTAACAAAAGCCTTTTCCCGTGACTGATTGTACCCCTCAGTGGCCGCATGGGCTTGGGATGTTATAAACAATACGCTGACACACACCAATAAGAATTTTTTCATCATGCACTCCTGTAAAATTTCACATTTATCAAAGATATAATGCCTACCTACAAAAGCAGACATACAACACACAAAAAAAATTTTCGTCCCCTACCCTATCCTTGTTATCATTATTCACAAAACAGAATAGGTTTTCCCCAATCACTCAAAACTAAAAATATTGAAGCATATTGTACAGCACTAGTCAAGCACAGTGCATAAATAGGAAACTACAATATCACGTTATTTCGTTTGTAAAGGGGGGTGGTCATCAAGCTAAGGGCGAGCTGCGTTATCCATGCATCATTATATTTAACTATGTTTTTTAGCACAAAAAAAGCCCCCCTACCAATTTGGCAAGGGGGCTTATTTTATGGTTATTTAGATAATATTAAGTTGTCGGTGTATTTTGAGCAATAAGTATGGTTATGGCATCATCGCCGCCCTCATCCTTGGTGTATTCCATGAATACTCTGCCACCGATGGTTTGTTCATCACCGCCTGACCAGCCGCTACCCTCTTGGTTAACAAGCCAGTTGCCATTTTCATCTTGCGCACCAGCATCTTGTAGTACTTCATCAGTGGTGCTACCTTCAGCCTTACCAGCAATAACAACTTCTATATTGGTAATTTCGCCGTCTTCCATTCTATCTACTACTTCGGCAAGGTCACTAGCACCCACAAGGAGTACGTCCATATCTTCGCCGCCGTCCACAAGGACGTCTTGCATATCCATTTGGATTAAGTCGTCACCAGAGCCGCCGAGTAAGGTATCTTTACCGTCACCGCCTACTAGGTAGTCATTACCAGAGCCACCGTAAAGGATGTCGTCACCAGCACCGCCAAAGAGGCTATCATCACCACCAAGGCCAAGTAGTACGTCATCAGCTGTGCCTTCAGCACCGTCACCACCGTACATTATATCATTGCCGTCTTGAACGGCATTGCCCTCAGCGTCTACATTGACATTTTCAAGCTTATCAGCAGCGGCCATTAGGTCAGCAACATCAGCTTCTCTTGCGGCTTCGCTTAAAGCATCAGCAAAGGCTTCGGCATCTTCCTTATCAGCAAGGTCATATGTACCGCTGACGCCAAGCTCTGTGGCAAAGTTACCCATGGATGACTCATTACCGTCACCAATTAGTACGTCATTACCGCCTTGACCATACATGAGGTCATCACCAGCACCAGCCACAAGCACATCTGGGTCATTTTGTAGGTTTGCGGCATGTTCGTTGAGCCACTCTGGGTCATTTTGCATGAACTCAACAGCCATATGGTCAGTAACTTCAATTCCACCCAAGTAAGCAGAAAGAGTTGCTTTTAAGGCCGCGGCATCAACTCCACCAATAAGCACGTCATTACCACCCAAGGTTGTACCAACGCTTGTCTGTTCAATGACCATGCTTGTGCCGTTTTGTGGTTTGAATATTGAATCAAAGTCTTCATTATCTAAAACGATCTTTGCTTCGCCGTTCATGGCAAAGTCTTCAATATTACCCAAGTTTGCACCAGCACCCATGCCAGCAACGTGTATTGTATTGCTAGTGGAACTTGTATTCTCAAGAGCCTCTACAAGGTTTTTATGGCCAGCAGCAGAATTACCCTGATGTGGAACACCGTCAGTCATGAAGAATACTACGTTATCATAACCATTGGTGCTAATTTCTTCAGTTTCAAACCATTCCGCTGCGGAATTAAAGCCTTTTTCGTAGTTAGTACCCCAGTGGAAATCAGGGTCGCTACTATCTTTTGTTAATTCTCTCAAAGCATTAATTTCATCGTATACTTCTTGGACAACCTCTTCTAATGGCTTTGAGCCGTCAATAAGAACATCAAGACCACCCCAGAAAGTTGTAACATGAAGGTTAACTTCACCACCACTTACCTCATTTTGAGTATGAGGATAAAGTTCATTGCTTACAAAGTTAATGATGGCATCACAAGCAAGATCAAGGCGTGTTAGTGGATTACCGTCTGCATCAGTACCCTTAATATCACCATGTGAGTCATGGTACAAAGAACCAGATGTATCAAGTATGATTGACACATTGTAATTTGTACCAGCAGTGAAGTGAGTTTCTACACCTGCAGTGCTTTCAAGCTCGTGCTTTGGTAGTTCCTCTGCTGTATGGGTGGCAGTAATATTAAGGTCAGTAGAGTCACCGTCAGAGTCAGTGAACTTAATATTTTGTGTTTCGGTTGCACCTTCAGCAATATCAGTCATGGTAGCAGCCCAAAGGTCGTTGCCTTCTCCGCCACCAGTGCTTAGGGTCATACCGTCTGTTTTTAGGGTAACGCCGTTTTCACCAAAGGTATCAACGCTACCACCTGTGGAATCTGCCTTCCAATTGCCATCTTCGCCGTAGGTGAAGGTTACGCCATTAAATTCAATAGTTTTTCCTGCACCATCATCGCCACCAAAATCAAGCTCCACAACGGCATTGGCAGTGCCAGTGTCGGTCACGGTGCTATAATCTTCTTGAGGTGTTGGCACATCGTCATTAATAGATGCATTAATGGTGGACTCTGCATTTTGACCAAGACCATCAGTAATAACTACGTCAAAGCTATCAGCATTTTCTTTTACTTCGTCAGAAGTAATGCTATCATTTGGTGCATCATGCTCAAAGTTTTCACTTTGCACGTATTCATAGTTCACGGTGTAGTCTTCACCATTTTGGGTTATACCAGTAATTACCAAAGCACCATTAACGCCAGCAATTGTAAAGTTCTCAGCATTAAGTGGTACTTCAACTCCACCAATGGTGATGCTTGATACACCTTCGGTTGCAGTAAAGGTAAGTTCGCCTTCGGCTGTATCCTTACCACTTGCATCAACGTCAGCGTCATCAGTAGTTAACTCATCATCAACACTATTGATACCAAACTCCATACCTTCAAAGGTTACTTCAACGCTTGCGTGGTCGCCGTCATGGTCTGTGGCACCAAAGGTGATGTTAAGGTCATCTGAGAATTCCTTATGCTGGTGCATGGTCCAATTGCCGTTACCGTCAAGAGATAGGGTAAAGTATGCATCTTCATTGCCGTCTGCGTTCTTAGCAACAGCTACAAACACATTGGTGCCAAGCTCTTTAAGGGTAACTTCGGTACCGTCAATGGTAAGGGTAGTGCCCGCTTCAACAGCTTGGGGTTCTTCACCACTACCAACAACGCTAATGCCTTCAAACTTAATAGTACCAGCAAGGCCGTCAGCACCAGTAGCTTCAATCACGCCTTCTTCTGAATGAACAATGGTATGAGCATAATCGGTAAAGTCAATGTTATTTAACACAAAATCAGAACCACTTTGGCTTGGGATAATGCGCACTTCATCAAAAGGTACGGTTACGGTGGAGGAATCAAAGTTTCCGTCACCACCTGCTTCACCCACAAGTTGAGTTACAGTGTGTACAAGCTCGTCGCCTTTATAAAATTCAAGAGTGATGTACTCATCATCTTTATCAGCTTTATCGCCACCCTCAGCAACTGCGTTGAAGAAGCAACCAAAACTTAGGTCAACACCATAGGCTAAATCACCTTCTGGTAGGGTAATGATTAGAGCCTCAACACTGGCACCGTCTTCGTAACTTTTATCTCCAGTAGCACCAACTTCCCACTTACTACCACTATCATTGCTAGTACCAGAAGTCATACCAAGACCGTCAGCGTAGTCTTTATCACCATCTTTGTCGGGATCAGAATTATCTACACGCCAACCAAGAGCAACGCCATCAGTTTCGTAGTTATAAGACCCTTGCGTTACAATAGCCCCAGTAATGGTAATGCCACTACCAGTTTCGATTTGATATGGTTTATCGGAATTATTCTTATAAAAATCAACATCGTAAACGCCACCAGTGTAACCATCATCACGAGCACCACTTAAGTCTACGTCAAGAGCAGCTATCAAATCATTAGCATCGGCAGCTTGATCAAAATAATCAAAGTCTGCAACAATATCATCGGGTGTTTCGGTAGCGGTATTATTCAAAGCAAGAACATCATCTTCAACGTATACGTCTATGTTACCAGGGGCTGTATCACCGTCACCGTCAGTAATGGTAAAGCCAAACTCAAGCGGAGTTTCAACATCAGCTGCGTCAGTAGCAGCATCAGCTTGATCTACAAGGTCGGTGTTATAGTCAAAATCTTCTTTACCGTCTGGGGTTGCGTGCTCAACAGCTTGAGAAAGAGTTACGGTATACTCACCGCTCTCGCTCATCTCAACACGAATGACTTCTTGGTCGTCTGCACCCTTACCGATGAGAATTGTTGTATTATCAGTGCCGTCATCGTTTTTAGCATAACCCCAAGTAACGTCTGCATTATCATCGGAAGTCTTAAGAGCAGGGCCAGGCAAATCCCATGCAAAGGAATCTGCAAATGATTCATCTCCTGCGGCATCTTTAGCCATACCAGCAGAACCAAAATCAATGCCAATACTACCTGTGGCTTCATTATCTTTATAGTCATCAGTGACGTCAGGGTCGGCTTGAGTGCCCACACCTGGAATAAATACTTCAGAAACTTTTACATTGGTGTCGTCTGTAAAACTAATGGGGGTGTCTGTTCCACCAGTACCACCGTCGCCGTCACCGCCGCCAGTTTCACCACCAGTGCCGCCCTCACCGCCGCCACCAGGGGTTGTTCCGCCACCGTCACCGCCGCCAGTTTCACCACCGCCTTCAGTACCACCACCAGTACCGCCGTCACCGCCGCCGCCAGGGGTTGTTCCGCCACCTTCAGTGCCGCCGCCAGCACCACCAACGCCGCCCAGTGAGCCTAAGCCGCTGTCAGTACCGTCTGTTCCGTCAGTACCTTGAGTGCCGTCACCTTCACGGTTATCGTCATTGTCATCATCGTCAGGATATTCTTGGTCAAGGCGAAGTTCTCTGCCGATGCCACCCAAAAGACTTGGGTCATCAACACCAACGCCAGTACCACTACCATCGGGGCTACTGCCCTCATTACCAGCCGCAGGCATAAGCTCTTCACCTAGGGCAGCAAAGAAAGCTTCGCCGGGGACAATGGCTTCCCCGATTACAAATTCAGGCATATTTTCAGATGTATAGGCTATATAAAAATCTGTTAACTCAATAACGGAGCCATCTTCAAAGGATAATACTAGATTCTCACCTTGACGCTCAAGTAAAGCTTCACTTGGGTCAAACTCAAATACCAAGCGGTCTTCAGCTTGAGGTGTGAGGGCAGTAACTTGGCCTTCTGCGGGCTTTTGTAATAAAATATCAGCCATAATCTTCTCCATAAAAAAAGTTTAAAACGCTAGTGGCGACAACAAATCGCAACACGCAACTATAAGAGTGTAAATATAAAGATATATTAGGTCCGACATGCCCTTTCACCAATTCCTTGATAAAAACACGTCACAGGACGGGGCATAAACCCCGGGGCAAAGCCCCTGATGCAACTTAGGGGGTATTAGTCCAATACCCAGAATTGAAATAAATCACAGCATTGCAGGTAAAACTGCTCTGCCTCGCTTAAACTCATACGCCTAATAGTAAACGCTGTCAACAAAATAATGTATTTTTTTTAGTTTTTCTAAAAAAAGTTTAACCTGCAACTAATTTCCAAATAAATAAACCTGTAAGGATATAAGATAACACAGATAATTCATTAGTACGTTTAGAAAAAATGCACAGCATTGTATGGCTAATAATACCCCACATAATACCCGTAGCAATACTAAAGGTTAGGGGCATAATAACTATGGTCAAAAATGCAGGAATTGCCGTGACATAATCATCAAAGTCAACCTTAAGGGCTGGAGTAAACATTAAAAGCCCCACCAAAATCAAAGCTGGAGCCGTAGCCTGAGCAGGCACCATTAAGAAAAATGGGGATAAAAACAACGATGCCAAGAAAAGACCCGCCACCACAAGGGAAGTTAGGCCAGTTTTACCGCCCTCAATAACGCCAGAAGCACTTTCTACATAGGCTGTTACTGTGGACGTTCCAAGCACAGCACCAACGGTTGTACCCAAAGCGTCAGCCATAAGAGCTGGCTTTGCACGGGGTAATTGGCCTTCTTCATCAAGCAAATTGCCCTTGGCACCAATGGCAAGCAAGGTTCCAAGGCTATCAAAAAGGTCAACAAAAAGAAAAGTTAATAACACTACCAGCATATCGAGCGTAAAGATATTATGCCATTCAAACTGCCAAAAAGTAGGTGCTATACTTGGAATTGTAAAAAGATTGGCTGAATTAAAATCAGCCACATTGGTAACACCTAAGGGCACGCCTATGATAGTGGCGGCTAATATGGCAATGAGCAAAGCCCCACGCACGTTTTTGGATAGCAAAATTGCAGCTATTAAAAGCCCTATTACGGCAACCAATACACCAGCATTCATCATAGTGCCCAAGGAAACAAGGGTTGCATCATTTTTAACAACTATGCCAGCATTCTTAAAGCCAATAAAGGCAATAAAGAAGCCAATACCCGCAGAAATGGCTAATTTCATGGAATATGGTATTGACCTTAATATGGCTTCACGCAAGTTTGTAATGGTTAAAAATACAAAGATTAAACCCTCTAAAAATACGGCAGTTAGCGCAAATTGCCATGAATACCCCATGCCAAGCACAACCCCAAAGGCAAAAAATGCATTTAAGCCCATGCCAGGTGCTAGTGCCACAGGTAAATTTGCAGCTATGGCCATGACAGTTGTAGCAAAGGCGGCACTAATGGCAGTGGCCGCAAATACGGAAGATGTATCCATGCCAGCTTGACCTAAAATACTTGGATTAACAGCCAAAATATAGGACATGGTCATAAATGTGGTAATACCAGCTAAAACTTCAGTTCGTATGGTTGACCCACGCTTGGTAACAGAAAATAGATTTTCTAACACATCATCCTCCTAAATGCACCTTTGCATATAATATTTCCCAAACATAGGTAAGTATAAATAAGATGTCAAACATAAAAAAATGTGTTATATGCCAAAATCATAAGGTCAAATATGCACAAAGTTAAAGCCATAGTTTAATAAAAAATGGAGGTTACATATGCATATCTTAATTCTTGGCGGAAGTGGTTTTATTGGCAAACATCTTATCAATTATTTCTTAACTAAGGGGCATAATGTTATTGTTACTTCAAGAAAGTCTATGGGCAACACAACTACACATGCCAATTTGGCCCATTGGGACGGACAAGATAAAGACACCCTCATTCCGCTACTTGAAGATGCAAACGTAGTCATAAACCTTGTGGGAGCTAACATTGCCGCTAGCAGGTGGAGCCACGCTCAAAAACATCTTATTTTACAAAGTCGCACACTTTCATGTAAAACTTTAAAAGACGCCCTAAAAATATTGCATACCAATGGAAAATGCATTCCAAAAATTATAATTCAAGCTTCTGGTTGTGGTTATTATGGGCTTTTTGATGATGTGCAAAATGCCCCCATTTGCACAGAGAATTCACCCAAGGGTGAAGGATTTTTAGCAGATGTTTGTGCCGCATGGGAAGATGAAAAAAATATTATTGCAAGCCTTGGTGTTAGGCATTGCACCGTGCGCATAGCTCCCGTACTTGGTAATGAGTTTAATACCCATAAAGCGGGGGGATTTTTAGCATCCATGCTCACCCCATTCCACTTTTATTTGGGTGGCCCCTTGGGTAGCGGCAAACAACCTCTACCGTGGATACACATGCAAGACTTAGTTGAAAGTATTGATTTTTTAATTCAAAACCAAGAAGCCGCAGGCATATTTAATCTTTGTGCCCCTAAAACCACAAGCATGAATGAGTTTGTACAAGCACTAGCAAAAGCTATGCACAGGCCTGCATTTTTCCGTGTGCCTGCCCCACTGCTTTCTTTAGCCCTTGGGCAAATGGCTAAAGAGCTTATACTTTCTGGACAAAATGTCATACCCAAAGGCCTCACAGAACTAGGTTTTAATTTCAACTATGCCGATATTTATACTGCCCTCAAAGAGTGCATTAAATAATTTAATTTTTTTATTTTTATACCAAGTATATAAAAAGTATAACATAGTTTAAAACTAAGTAATATTTTATTAGCATTTGCCCAAATAAATACTAGAAGTCATTTTACAAATAAAGTACACTGCCGCAAGAAATGCATACTACATGCACAGTACAGTTTTAAACAGTTTTGTTTATGGAAGGAATACATTGTAATCATTGTTAAAAACCTAAAAAAGCAGCACATTAAAGTGCGCAACAATGGAGAAAAGCATGGGAGCAGTGACCATTACTACGGCTTGGTGTAAAGGCTGTGGCATTTGCATCGCCTTTTGCCCCAAGGGTGCTCTAACACTTGAAAACGAAAAAGCAGTGCATAATCCCGAAAAATGTATTGTCTGCGGCATGTGTGAGCTATATTGCCCCGACCTTGCCGTCGAAGTTGACAAAAGTAAAAAGCCCAAAAAAGATAAAAAAGCAGAGGTAGCATAATGACAACAGATAATGTTCATTTTGTTCAAGGTAATGCCGCCTGCGTTTACGGTGCACTCTACTCTGGAGTAAACTTTTTTGCAGGCTACCCCATTACCCCATCAACTGAAATCGCAGAATTATTGGCTGTGGACTTACCTAAAAAAGGCGGAACATTTATCCAAATGGAAGATGAAATCGCCTCCATGTGCGCCGTATGTGGAGCTTCCCTTGCTGGTGCTAAAGCCATGACCGCCACAAGCGGCCCAGGTTTTTCACTAAAACAAGAGGCCATTGGCTATGCATGTATGGCAGAAATACCTTGCGTTATTGTCAACGTACAACGCACAGGCCCGTCAACTGGCCTTGCCACCAAGGCTGCCCAAGGCGACGTTAACCAAGCTCGCTGGGGCACACATGGTGACCATAGCATAGTTGTATTCACAGCTTCATCCATTCAAGATACATTTGAAATGACCGTTGAAGCATTTAATATTGCAGAAACTTACCGCACACCAGTTATACTGCTTCTTGACGAAGTGGTTGGTCACATGCGTGAAAGGCTTATTGTTCCACCCGCAGGTGAAATTAAGGTAGTTGATCGTCTTCGCACTGAGGTTAAGGAAGGTCTTAACTATCACCCATATCTCCCCCGTGAGGACGGTCGTTTGCCCATTTCTGACTTTGGTGGCGTGCATCGTTATAATGTTACTGGTCTTTTCCATGACATTTTTGGATTCCCCACTGAAAATCCAGAATATGTTACCAGAAAAATATATCATTTAATTGATAAAATTGAAAATAGAGCCCACCTTCTAGCCCATTGGAAAGAATACTACCTAGAAGATGCTGAAAATATTATCATCTCTTATGGTGCTTCTGCTCGTAGCTCCCGTGAACTTGTGGAAGTACGCCGCATGAAGGGTGATAAAATTGGCCTATTAGAATTGCAAACCCTATGGCC
>CAYJNE010000041.1:0-10499 GCA_964371345.1 uncultured Desulfovibrionaceae bacterium
AGTGATCTTCACCCACAACGTTGGGGTCAAGAATACGAGAAGTTGAGTCAAGTGGATCCACCGCAGGGTAAATACCAAGCTCAGCAATTTGACGTGAAAGTACAAGAGTACCGTCAAGGTGCGAGAAGGTAGTTGCAGGGGCAGGGTCAGTCAAGTCGTCAGCAGGTACGTATACGGCCTGAACGGAGGTGATTGAACCCTTGTTGGTTGAGGTAATACGCTCTTGAAGGCCACCAAGGTCAGTACCAAGTGTTGGTTGATAACCAACCGCAGAAGGCATACGACCAAGAAGGGCCGACACTTCGGAACCTGCTTGGGTAAAGCGGAAGATGTTGTCAACGAACAAAAGCACGTCTTGGTTTTCTTCGTCACGGAAGTATTCCGCACAGGCAAGAGCTGTTAGAGCAACACGAGCACGGGCTCCTGGAGGTTCGTTCATCTGGCCATAAACCAGAATAGCACGCTCCAAAACGCCTGCGTCTTTGAGTTCGTGGTAAAGGTCATTACCTTCACGGGTACGCTCACCAACGCCTGCAAATACAGAGCTACCGCCGTGTTGCTTTGCGATGTTGTTAATCATTTCCATAAGGATAACGGTCTTGCCAACACCAGCACCCCCGAAGAGGCCCATTTTTCCGCCTTTGGGGAATGGGATAAGCAAGTCCACAACCTTAATGCCTGTTTCCAAAAGTTCAACCTTGGTATTTTGCTCGGTGAACTCAGGAGCAGGACGGTGGATTGGATACATTTTTTCAGAGTTAATGGGCCCAGCTTCGTCGATTGGGCGGCCAATAACGTTCATGATGCGGCTAACGGCAGCTTTACCCACAGGAACCATGATTGGGCTGCCTGTGTCTTTTGCTTCCATGCCACGTACAAGACCTTCAGTTGCGTCCATAGCAATGGTACGAACTACGTTATCACCAAGGTGCTGCGCTACTTCGCAGATAAGATCAGGTGCGTCAGTGTTGTTTGGGTTTTTAATCTCAAGAGCATTGAGAATGTTGGGCAATGTGCCCCCCGCAAACTCCACGTCAACGACTGCACCGATGACCTGAACAATTTTGCCAATATTTGCACTCATATTATTTACGCTCCCTTTTAGCCATTCAACGCTTCTGCGCCGCTTACAATGTCCATAAGGTCACTGGTAATGGCGGCTTGGCGAGTCTTATTGTATAGCAATGTAAGTACGCGAGTCATATCGTCGCAGTTACGTGTGGCGTTATCCATAGCGGCCATACGTGCTGCGTGTTCACTGCATGATGTATCAAGCATTCCACGATATATCTGCACCTTTACATAGCGGGGCAAAAGCTCGGCAAGAAGCTCTTCTTCTTGCGGTTCATAGAGGTATTGTTGCCCAACACTTGCTGATTCTTCTGCCTGTGCATCTTCTTTTTTAGCCTCTGGCGGTGCTATGGGTAACAAAGGCTGTACCACGGGGACCTGCTTACCCATGGATATAAATTCACCAAATATAAGGTAAACTTCATCCATAGCATGGGTTTGATAACCGTGAATAACTTCATTACCAATTTGACTAGCAAGCGAGAAGTCAAAGCTACCCATTTTATCCCCAAAGGAGAGTAGGGTTTCATAATCTGTTTTGGCAAAGGTATCACGACCCTTTTTGCCCATACAGATGAACTTGACTTCCATGCCTTCGGCGGCCTTTTCACGAGCGAGTTTGCTGGCGGCTGTAATTAAGTTTACATTAAAGCTACCGCAAAGTCCTCGGTCTGAGGTCACAATAACGATTGCACAAACACGCTTTTCGGCGTGAGTTTCAAGCAAGGGGTGAGCATTTCCTTCGGCCTTTTCTGCAAGATCACTAAGCATAGCTTGGAATTTTGCAGCATAAGGACGAAAACGCTCAATGCGGGACTGGGCACCACGAAGCTTTGCCGAGGCCACCATGTTCATGGCCTTGGTAATTTGCTTGGTCTTGCCAACCCCCACAATTTTCATTTTGACATCTTTTAATGAAGCCATATATCACCCCCGGCCTTATGCCTGGAAGCCTTGCTTGAACGCCTCAATGGCAGATTTAAGCCCTGGCTCAACTTTGTCGTCAAGGGCTTGCACTTCTTTAATGGACACTAAAACTTCTTTTTTAGTTTCGCGCAAGTAGGTAAGCATTTCGGCCTCAAAGCGGCGAATTTCTTCCACAGGCACGTCATCCATATAACCACGAGTTGCGGCATACATGGAGGCAACTTGCTCTTCAACAGGCATAGGTGCGTATTGAACTTGTTTTAAGAGCTCAACTAAGCGTGCGCCACGATCAAGCTTGGCTTTGGTGGCCTTATCAAGGTCAGAACCAAACTGAGCAAAGGCTGCAAGCTCACGATACTGAGCAAGGTCAAGACGCATAGTACCTGCAACTTGCTTCATGGCTTTAATCTGAGCGGCACCACCAACACGAGATACTGACAGACCAACGTTAATGGCCGGACGAATACCAGAGTTAAAGAGGTTTGGCTCAAGATACACCTGACCGTCAGTAATAGAAATTACGTTGGTTGGAATATAAGCCGATACGTCACCAGCTTGGGTTTCAATGATTGGTAGTGCGGTTAGAGAACCTGCACCTAAATCATCGTTAACCTTAGCGGCACGCTCAAGCAAGCGTGAGTGTAAGTAGAAAACGTCACCAGGATATGCTTCACGACCAGGAGGGCGGCGAAGAAGTAGTGACATCTGACGATATGCTACAGCTTGTTTTGATAGGTCATCATAAATAATAAGGGCGTGTTTGCCATTATCACGATAGTGTTCTGCCATGGTGCAACCAGTATAAGCAGCAATAAATTGCAACGGAGCAGGCTCAGATGCAGTTGCTGAAATAATGGTTGTGTATTCAAGGGCACCGTATTTACGCAATGTTTCTGTTACAAGTGCAACAGTGGCCTTCTTTTGGCCAATAGCCACGTAGAAGCAGTGAATGCCTGTTTCTTTTTGGGCTAGGATTGCATCAATACATACGGCGGTTTTACCAGTTTGGCGGTCGCCAATGATGAGTTCACGCTGACCACGACCAATGGGGGTCATACCGTCAATGGCCTTAATGCCAGTAGGCATTGGCTCGTGTACGGATTTACGTGCAATGATGCCGGGGGCTTTTAATTCCACAGGACGAACGTCTTTGGAGTCAATAGGCCCAAGACCGTCAAGTGGTTGCCCAAGTGGGTTAAGAACACGACCCATAACTGCGTCACCCACAGGTACGGAGAAGATTTTGCCTGTACGTTTAACAGGGTCACCTTCTTTAATGTTAGTGTCAGGGCCAAGTAAGGCCACACCCACGTTGTCCTCTTCAAGGTTAAGAACCATGCCCATAAGGCCACCTGGGAACTCTAAAAGCTCCATGGCCATGGCATTTTGTACGCCATAAACACGCGCAATACCGTCACCAACATATAGTACGGTGCCAGTTTCACTCATTTCTACGCGCTGTTCATAATTTTGGATCTGGTCCTCAATGATTTTGCTAATCTCTTCAGCTTTAATCTGCATGTGCTATTCACCCCTCTTGATTGTATCCCGAAGGATAGCCAGTTGTGCACGCAAACTCGCGTCCAGCACCCGGTCGCCTACTTTAAGAACTACTCCGCCCAGAATTGATGTATCGACATCAAAGGACAGTTCAATACTTTTGCCCGCCATGTCTTCCAACTGTTTTTTGATGTCACCTTGCTTTTTGCCGTCAAGGGCAATGGCAGTGAGCAGATGCCCACGGATAACGCCCTTTTCTGCATCAAGCAAAGTACTATAACATCCAGCAATGCGGTTTAAGTTGGAGAGACGGTTTTTATCGGCAAGTAGCAAACAGAAGTTGGTAACGGTTTTATCTGCCCCTACTTTTTTAAGTAGTTTGGATAAAACCTTTTTCTTCTCATCTGCCACTACCACAGGACTTTTAAACACCTTATCCAATTCCGGTGAGGCCTGAACAATTTCGCTAAGCGCAACAAGGCTTGCGTTATGCTGTTCAAGGTCCTTTATTCCGGACTTTTTACCAAGCGCAAAAAGTGCGCCTGCGTATCTACGAGCTATGACGGTGTCGGTCAATTGAGCACCACCTTTGTTAAGGAGTTATTAATAAGCTTGGCATGTTTTGTGTCATCAAGCTTTTTCTCCAAAACCTTTTCCGCTGCGTCCACAATTTCATCGGCAATGGCAGCACGAACTTCAGAAAGAACGGCACGGCCTTCATTTTCAGCGGTACGGCGAGCCGCAACAATAATTTGTTCGGCCTGACGGTTGGCTTCATCAATGATGGCTTGTTTGCCAGCCTCTGCTTGGGCACGGCTTTCGTCGAGTATGGCTTTGCGCTCTGCTTCGAGGTTAACAATGGAGCTTTCCACCTCAGCAAGACGTTTTTTAGCATCAGCACGACGTTTATCAAGGTCTTCCAAATCTTGGCGGATGCCTTCGCGCCGCCCGTTAAGAAAGCCCACAAGCTTTTTGCCTGTAAGTTTCCAAAGGACAGCCACAAAAATTACGGCATTCAAAATACGCCAGCCAAAGTCAGCCCAGCGTAATTCTCCCTCCGCAGCAAAGGCAGTACTGGCTTGCAGTAACACCAAGGCTAAGGCTATCCAAACACTTTTACATTTGCTCAAGGGTCACCCCCCTCTACAGTTGGAGTATGATGAACAAACTAAGCAGTTTTATGCTTTTATCAAAGCTAAAACCACCTGCACACAATTTGTGTGCTAACTCATTACGCGGGTGGCAAGCTTACCTGCCAAATCTTTTACCTGCTTTTTAAGCTCAGCTAAAGTAGCCTCTGCTTCAGCACGTAAGGCACTTTGGGCTGCGGCTAACTCTGCTTGCGCAGTGCGGCCAGCCTCGCCAACAATTTCTTGCTGCTTTGTGGCACCTTCTTGCCTTGCAGCATCGCGCAGGGCAGTACCTTCTTGCCTTGCACGTGAAAGCTCCGCCTGATACGCTTCGATGCGTTTCTCGGCTTCGTGCTCAAAGCTACCGGCTTCACCAGCAAGCCCATCCATCTTTTCACGGCGTTCTTGCAAAATTGCACGAACAGGACGAATGAGAAGGATATTGAGCACGTAGAGCGCAATGAAGAAGTTCACCATCTGAATAAGTGTGGTGATGTTAAGATCAAGCATTACACCCTCCTCACAATTTGGGTTGTGAATATTTTTACAATCGCCTAAATCTTCTACATCAGAACCAGCGATATGTCAAAGGATATGAAGGACAAAATACCATTCTTTTGCCCCTTTGAAAAACATTTTAACATCTATCTAACTGTATATGTGAACAAAATCACATGCCAAAAAAAAGAATTTTTTTATTATTCTGATTTTTGTTCGGGCGATTTTTGAGGGCCTTTCATATTTACTTGGCCTTGTATTATGCCGCCGTCTTCCATAATTAGGGCTGGGGTATTGATAGTGCCTTCAATAATGCCGCCTTTATGTACAACCACGCGGCGTCCTGCGTGCACATCTCCAGTGAATTTGCCAGTAAGAAGTAGCTCACCCACATTAAGTTCGCCCTTAATGGAGGCGTCTTTTCCTACAATAAGCGAGCCTTCGCTAACAATATGACCAGTGTATATGCCATCAATACGCACAGAGCCTTGGAATGAAAGCTTACCTTCGTATACGGTGCCCGCGCCTAAAAAGGCATTTATTTCGTCTTTACTCACAATATCCGTCCTTAATGGTTTTTATGTTAAATCGCTGTATATTAACAGGGATTTTATTATTTTTTAACTTTTGAACATAAACCTGCGCATGGAAACATTAAGCACAATGCCAAGCAGGGTACAATTTACAAGCATGGAACTACCGCCGTAACTCATGAAGGGTAGTGGTATGCCAACCACTGGCATAAGGCCTATTACCATGCCCATATTGATTACAATTTGCCAGAAAAAATAAAAGAATACGCCCACTGCCAGCATGCTGCCAAAGCGATCCCTTGCCTTAACCACAGTGCTATATATAGCCAATAAAAAGAGACAATACAAGCTCACTAAAGCCACACATCCTGCAAAGCCCCATTCTTCCCCAAAAACCGCCACTGCGAAGTCAGAATGTTTTTCTGGTACAAAGCGCAATTGGCTTTGTGTGCCTTCAAAAAATCCCTTACCCCAAAGTTTACCAGAGCCAATGGCAATTTGGGATTGAATTATATGATAACCAGAGCCACGGGGGTCATTGCTTGGGTCAATAAATGTTAGTACACGTTGACGTTGATAGTCTTGCATACCCACAAACCACATAAATGCCGCAATCAGTGGCATAATTAGTAAACAAGTTTTTAAAACTTTTGCCTGTATGCCATGGAATAAAATCATGCATCCAAGTAGCAGTAGTACATTTAATGTGGTACCTAGGTCTGGTTGCATAATAATAAATGCGCCAGGTACAAGGCCAATTAAAAGTACTTTGCTAAATTCTGCCCAGCCAAGGGTGTGCTCATTGCGAGAAAGCACACGCGCCGCAAGCACGAGCACGGCGAATTTGGCAACTTCACTGGGTTGTATGTTCATAAAACCCAAGGAAAGCCAGCGTTGCGCGCCATAAACGGTCTTTCCGATAATGGGCACAAGAGCCAGCAAAATCATTGTACATAAAAAAAGCGGCCAAGCCAAGTTTCGTAATTTGCGATAATCAAATGTCATGGCAACAAGCATGACCAAAAATCCCATTCCGCCCCATACTAATTGACGTTGGTAGAATGATGCTACGGTGACACCTTCTTCAAAGCGAATGCCACTGGCTGAATATAAATTACCAACACCCACAATAAAAAGGGCCGAAAAGCAAGCTATAAGCTCCCAATTAATATAAGAAAAAAGGCGACGGTCAAGGTGTAGCATCTGCCACCGCCTCTTGATTTTTTTCTTTTGTTTTTTCTTCTTTTACTTCTTCACCAAATAATGCTGTATAAACTTTTTTAGCCACGGGGCCAGCCACGGCACTGCCGCCGCCACCATGCTCCACCATGACTATGACCACATATCGCTTGGCGTCCTTAGACCCCCAAGTGGCAATCCAAGCATGGTCACGGTGTTTATATTCCATTTC
Source organism: uncultured Desulfovibrionaceae bacterium (assembly GCA_964371345.1). GTDB lineage: Bacteria > Desulfobacterota > Desulfovibrionia > Desulfovibrionales > Desulfovibrionaceae > CAYJAD01. The sequence continues at coordinate 7,071 of CAYJNE010000041.1, forward strand.
TTCATTTTTAACACGCTCATCGCCCTTCATTTTGAGCTTAACCACTTGGGCTGTACCAGTTTTGCCGCCCATGTCAGCATCATCTCTGGCAATGACTTTGGCTGTGCCAAGTTCTGCAGTTTTACGCATACTATCAATAATAAATTCTCGCACGCTGGCTGAGGCTGGTAGCTGATTACGCACCACACGAGGGGCAGTTTCTAGTATTTGTGGTTGTAAAATATCCCCACCATTTAACAGGGCAGAAATATAGGTTGCCATTTGCAGTGGGGTTACAAGGGTAAAGCCTTGCCCGATGGAAATATTTAACGTTTCGCCTCTGACCCACGGTTCACCAAATCGGCGTTTTTTCCACTCTTTAGAAGGCACAACCCCGCTTTTTTCGTGCGGTAATATAATGTCTGTTGTTTGTCCAAAACCGCTTTGTTTGGCATAGGCTTCGATTTTATCAATACCCACCATTTCGCCATAGTGGTAAAAATAAATATCGCAAGAGTGCATAAGGGCCTCAGCCATATTTACACTACCATGCCCACCTTTTTTCCAGCATCTGAATATTTGATTACCAAGCTGAGTTTCGCCAGAGCAAAATACTCGTTCCTTGGGGTTAATACCTTCTTGTAAAAAAAGGCCTGTCATTAAAAGCTTCCAGACTGAGCCTGGCGGGTACATGCTTTGAATAACACGATTTTGCAGTGGATAACGCTGATTGTTGCGCAAAGCATCCCAGTCTTTATGCGAGATGCCGCCAGTGAAAAGATTGTTGTCATAGGCAGGGGCTGTGACCAAGGCCACAAGCTTTCCTGTGTCTGGCTCCATAACTATTATGCTTCCCGTTTGTCCTTCAAGGGCATTCCAAGCAGCCACTTGTATGGATGTATCAAGGGTTAGTTGTGCTTTTTGCCCGCCACGAGGGGATTTAACAATCTGCTTGCTTAGGGAGCGACCAAGCACGTCCACTTCTAGTTGGTAAAGGCCTTTTTCTCCACGCAAATCTTGCTCAAGAATGAGCTCAAGGCCTTGCTTACCTATTAAGTCGCCCATGCCAAGACTTTGATCTTCTTTTAGTTCTTTTTCATTGGCCTCGGACACATAGCCAAGAATGTGGGCATAAATTTCGCCCTTGGGATAGGTGCGTCTGGCTTGGCTTACGATTTCAAGGCCTGGCCAATATAAAAGCTGGGCTTCTATTTTTGCCACCAAGGAAATATCTAAGTCCGAAGCAAGCAACACAGGCTCAAATGATTGGGCCTTGCGGCGGTCTTTACTATATTTAGCCACAAGTTCTTGGTGGTTAATGCCTGTCCAAGCACTAACTTGGGCTAAAGTGGCTGGAATATCTGGGCAATCTTCACGAATAATGGTTAGGCCATAGGTGAGGACATTGTTGGCAAGTACATCCCCTTGCTTATCAGTAATTAAACCACGCAGGGCGAGTATGCGTTCTTCACGCAGGCGATTTTCTTGGGCTTGTTTTGAAAAATCATTACCCTTGTGCACTTGTAAGTACCAAAAGCGCACCACAAAAACGAAGAAAAAAGTAGCAATAAGTACCTGTAAAAACAGTGTACCGCTACGGGGAGGATGATATTCATTGGCCTCAGTATGCACATTTAGCCAAGAGCGAAACATTCCTCTTTTTTCTTGTTTGGGCTCAAGGTTTTTCTGCATTCACATATATCCATTTACGTGTAAAGTTTAACAGCCACCATGCAATGGGTATGAACATAGCCTGCAAAGTGTTTTCATAAATGAGCTGATCCATATTTACTTGTAAATCCTGCAATGGAGCCAGTAAGTAAACTAATATAAAATGTGCTACCCCAAGGCAAGAAGATAAAATCAATACAAAGAGCGTATTTTGCACCTCAAAAAGCCAACGCCCCACAAAAAATAATACAATAACTAAGCTATACCAAAGTATTGCCCCGCCAAATTCACGAGAGCCAATGCCCTCTTGAATAAAAATAAGTATGGGCAAAACCCAAATTAAATCCTTATACCGCTCCTCTTGCAGCGTCAAAATCAAGCCAATTAACAATGCATCAAGGGTGGGTAGGGCCGCTTGCAAAAAAATTCCCACGGGTAAAAAGAAAAACCACCACATAAAAAGACGTGTGTTCATAGGCACCTCATCATTGAGCAGGGCTGGATTGATTGTTATATCCAGTCCGTTGTATGAGTTTGTTTTCCTCCTCAGTGGGAGGGCCCATGAAGTCGGGTAGGGGCAAGGTGGGTAGCGGTTCAAGGCCAGTTGGCTCAAGCAGTAAAACCTCTTCTAAAAGCTCTGCATCCACAAGAGCCTTAGCAAGCACTGTCATAAATTGTGAGTAGTCAGATAAAACCACACTCTCAATGCGTGCCACTGGCAATCCCTTGGGGTAAACACCGTCAAGGCCAGAAGTAACAAGCAATTCTCCTGCTTGTATCTGCGCATTGCGACCCACAAAGCGCATCTCAAGTAATTGTCGCCCGCCCCGTCCTGTGAGTATGCCAGCCGTGCGGCTTTCTTGGCTAAGTACGGCAATTCTACTGCCAGGGTCAGAAATAAGTAGAGCCGTTGAAGTGTGAGCCGAGGCACGCAAAACTCGCCCAACGAGGCCCAAATTTGTCATAATGGGAATACCAGGGGAAGCACCAGTGGCATAGCCACGGCTTAGAATAACGGTTTCAAGAGCAGAATTTGGGCCCATTCGTCCAGCAAGCACTCTTGCGCCAATGGGGTGCCAACTGCGGTCGGCTGGTAGGGATAATAAGGTGCGCAAACGCTGAACTTCGGCCTTGTGCTCACCAGCGGCAATAAGCTTTGCTTGCATGGATAATATGTCGGCCTTTAGGCGTTCATTTTCTTCACGTACGCCCACAAGGTCAACATAACGCTCCCAAAAATCCATAATGGTGGAATGCACACTGATCATGGGTTTAAGAATACTGCCCACAAGCTCAAGGCCAATATTGGTGGCAAGCTTGTCCAATACTCCAGTGCGCTGGTTCCATGTATACATGCCCAGAAATAAAAAAAGTGAAATAACAGAAAGTATGATTAGACGTCTTGTGATCACGACTGACCTTATAGTTGATAGCTGATTCTTGATGAAAACTTTATTGTTTTATTTATAACCTAAAAGTAAGAAAAAAAGCATGGATTGCCACGTCGCCTGCGGCTCCTCGCAATGACAAAACCGCAGAATCTCTTAAAAATAAGATAGCTATTTATCGAAAATTGCATTTATGTCATTGCGAGGAGCAACTTGTTGCGACGCGGCAATCCATGCCTTTAGTTATTTAAAAAATTTTTGTTGGTGCTTTTTCAACAACCTTAGTTTACACAGACTTCTTTGAGTATGTTCAGGCTGTCCAAGGCCTTACCAGTACCCATAACAACAGTGGAAAGTGGATCCTCCACCACGGTAATGGGTAGGGATGTTT
>CAYJNE010000042.1:0-9972 GCA_964371345.1 uncultured Desulfovibrionaceae bacterium
ATCCACGAGTGATTACTGAAAATACTATGCGCCGTGGGTTTGCGCCCGTCGAGGAAGATGACGACTGGGACGCATAGGAGGCAAATTGTTGAAAAGTTGCAATCTGCGGCGTTAGATTAAATTTTTTTTCGGGGTATGGACCGTAAGAGTCCTATACACCCTCAAAAAAATTTAATCTTCCTTGCATCTCACAACTTTTGAACAATTTGCAAGTTGGTCGTTATATCCACAAGTTGGTACTTATAATAATACCCCCTTCCCCTCAACCTCGAAGAGGAAGAGGTTGAGGGGAAGGCGATAAAGTTTTTTGGAAGGGGGTCTGGGGGATAACCTTTTCTTCAGAAAAGGTTTCCCCCAGAACGTGCTAATACATAGCTGAAGGTTGGTGTGCATGGGTGATTTTTTTCAACAGTTAATCAATGGCCTTGCTGTGGGCAGTATCTACGCGCTGGTTGCGCTTGGGTATACCATGGTTTACGGCATATTGAAGCTCATTAACTTTGCGCATGGTGATTTATTTACCATTGGGGCATACTTTGGTTTGACCTTGCTTGTGGGCTTGGGGCTTACCAATTCCTTACCAGTGCCCATTGCAATTTTACTGGTCTTTATTATGGTGGCCCTGCTTGTGGCCTTTATGGGCTTTTTGCTTGAGCGGGTAGCCTACAGGCCTTTGCGAACTGCCAGCCGTTTGTCGGCGGTGGTTTCAGCATTGGGGGCGTCCATATTTTTTCAAAACGCCATTATGCTCGTATATGGTGCGCGCTTCTTCGTTTACCCCGAAGTTGCCCGTCCATCATTTACGGTGAGCATTGGTACTTGGGAAGTGCCAGGCATACGCATCTTGGTAATTATTACCTCGCTATTGCTTATGCTTGCTTTGCATCTATTTGTGCATCGCACCCGCACTGGGGCCGCCATGCGTGCTGTTTCCATTGACCAAGGGGCCGCAAGGCTTATGGGTATTAATGTTAACCGCATCATATCCATAGTATTTATGATCGGGCCTGGCCTTGGTGGTGCCGCAGGTATGATGGTTGGCATGTACTACGGTCAAATTGACTTTGTTATGGGTTGGAGCTACGGCCTAAAAGCCTTTACTGCGGCCATTTTGGGCGGTATTGGTAATATCCCTGGTGCCATGCTTGGTGGGCTTTTGTTAGGGGTTATTGAGGCCATGAGTGCGGCCTATATTGCCGCTGCTTGGAAGGACGTCATAGCTTTTGGCGTGTTAATCTGTATACTTATTGTCCGCCCCACTGGTATATTGGGCGAAAGGGTGGCTGATAAGCTATGAACATACGACATATTATATCCGTGCTACTCATAGTAAGCATTATTTGCTTACCCATGTTTGCCAATAAATATTGGGTTGATGTTTGCGTAAGTATTGGGCTTTATGCTTGGCTTGCGTTGTCATTAAATGTGATTTTGGGTCAAGCTGGGCTTTTCCATATGGGCCATGCGGCATTTTATGCTATTGGTGCTTATACCACGGCTGTGCTCAATACTTTGTTTGGTATTCCAGTGTTATATCTCTTACCCCTTGCAGGTGTTGCGGCGGGTGTTTTTGCCCTAATTGTGGCAAGACCCATTATTCACTTGCGTGGTGACTATTTGCTCATCGTAACCATTGGTATTGTGGAAATTGTGCGCCTAACACTCATCAATGACGTGGGTGGCATTTTTGGCGGCTCCAATGGTATATTTGGCATATCTCGCCCAGAGGTGCTTGGTTTTCGTATCTACACCCCCACACAGTTTTATTACTTTGTTTGGGGTGGGGTGGCTTTAAGTGTATTATTCTTCGCATGGCTTGCCCAATCTCGCTTTGGGCGCGCGTTAAATTATATTCGTGAGGATGATACCGCCGCCAATGGTTGTGGTGTTAATGTGGCTAAATATAAGTTAATTGCCTTTATTATCGGTGCATGTTGGGCTGGTACTGCTGGCAATGTTTTTGCCGCAAAAATGACCATTGTGACACCAGAATCATTTTCCTTTACTGAGTCTGTTGTTATTTTTGCTGTGGTTATTCTAAGCGGTGGTAGCCAATTGGGTGTACTTTTAAGTACCTTTATTTTCATAGGCTTGCCAGAAATTTTGCGTGAGTTTTCCAATGCTCGTATGCTGATTTTTGGTCTTGCAATGATGGGCATGATGATTTGGCGACCACAAGGCCTTTTACCGCCAGCACTTTATAAATATAAGGTGAATTTCTTTAATAAGGACGGAACGTCAAAAGAACCACCGCCTCCGCCACCTTCTGACACGGGAGGCAAGCTATGAGTTTACTAAGACTTGCCAACGTAACCAAGGTCTTTGGCGGACTAACTGCCATGCAGGAAGTTAGCTTTGATGTGGCTAGGGGTAGCATTGTGGGCTTAATTGGCCCCAATGGTGCTGGAAAAACTACAGTATTTAACTGTATTACTGGCAACTACACACCAGAAAAAGGCGATATATACTTTAAGACAGAGCGTATTACGGGTGTGCCCTCATATAAGCTTGTGAAAAAGGGTATTGCCAGAACATTCCAAACCATACGCCTTTTCCCACGCATGCAAGCTGTGGAAAATGTGCTAGCTGGGCATCACTGCCGTATGACAGCGGGCGTTGTATCCTCCATGTTACGTTTGCCTTGGCAACAACGGGAAGAAAAAGCCGCCTTTGATAGAGCCATGCAAGAGCTTGCCTTTGTGGGCATTGACGATTTGTATGCCGAACGAGCTGGCAGCCTTGCCTATGGTAAACAACGCTTGCTTGAAATTGCTCGTGCCTTGGCCTCTGATCCAGAGTTACTCATCTTAGATGAACCCGCTGGCGGCATGAATGAACAAGAAACCGCAGAGCTTATGGAGCTAATTCACGCCATTCGCAAGCGTGGTATAACTGTGCTTCTCATCGAGCATGATATGCGCTTGGTAATGCACATTTGCCACGAGCTTATTGTGCTTGAAAATGGTTGTGTAATTGCTAAGGATGTGCCGGAAAATATCCGTAACAACAAAGCCGTCATCGAGGCTTACCTCGGTGTGGACGATGGGAGCTGGTAATATGGCACTACTAGAATTAAAAGATGTACGGGTAAATTATGGTCAGGTGGAAGCCTTGCACGGCATTAGCCTTAAAGTAGAAGAAGGCGAAATTGTTACTATTTTGGGTGCTAACGGTGCAGGAAAAACCACTACCATGCAGACCATTAGCGGTTTGCAAAAAGTGCAACAAGGCGAAATTATCTTTGACGGTATGCCCCTGCACACTTTGCAAAGTGATGATATTGTTAAAAAAGGTATTACCCAATCCCCAGAGGGTAGGCGGGTTTTTGGTACCATGTCTGTGCTTGGTAATTTAAAACTTGGGGCCTTTACCATTGAGGATAAGGATAAAATTGCCAAAACTTTAGAGTGGATTTTTCAGCTATTTCCACGTCTTGAGGAGCGACAACGCCAGCTTGCAGGCACCCTTTCAGGTGGGGAGCAACAAATGCTAGCCATTGGGCGCGCCCTCATGGGCCAACCGCGTCTCTTGCTTCTTGACGAACCCTCATTGGGCCTTGCTCCATTGTTGGTTGCGTCCATATTTGAGACTATCCGCACCATTAATGAAAATGGTGTAACTGTGGTCTTGGTGGAGCAAAATGCCCGTGCGGCCCTAAAGCTTGCCTCACGGGGTTATGTGCTTGAAGTTGGTAATGTGGTCATGGAAGATAAAGCTGACACTATGCTTAATGATCCCATGGTTAGAGAAGCCTATTTGGGTGGTCACTAGAATTCTTTCAAAAAGAGGCAAACTGCTGCGTCAGACTCGTTTTTTACTCCGGTCATTTATGTCTAGATAAACTCCGCTCCGTAAAAAACTTCGTCTTTCTTGCAGTTTGCTCTTTTTGAAAGAATTTAATTATAATAAAAATACTTACTTTTTTTAATAAAATTGTTTAGCTAAATAAAACCTCATATGCGAGAGTATATGGGGTTTTACTCATTTAAACATTCCATAAAAATACGGCAATGGCAGTGCAAAGTAAAATGGCGTAGGCGCGTTTGGTGCGCAGAGCAAGCATAGCCCCCATGAGGCCCATACTGTATAAAATTGTCCAGTTCATATTGGGTATTGTTGGCATGGTGTTAGTGTGGTTAAACGATGAGAATAATATATATAATAGGAAGAATAAGCCAAGATAGAGCAATGTTTCATGTATAATGGTGCGCACTAGTGATTTAAAAATGATTGCTTGGGGGCTTGTGCCTTGTTGTGGATTTTCTACCCATGTTTCAAGGTTTGCTATGTAGGTATTTGCTTGTTTACGGTGGAATAATTCTAGCCATTTAATGGTATAGGCAAGGGGTAGGCAAATGAGTAGGGGGATTGCAAGCGTACTTGGCGTTTGCCATGTAAATATGAGGCTTAATGGGTAAAGTAGTAAAAAGGACAATGTACCAGAGGGGGGAATAATTGCGCCAAGGCGAATTACATCTAGCCAAAATAATTCTAAAACTGCCCCAAGGGGTAGGGCCAGCTCAAGAGTATTGGTGGCAAATCCAATCAGAAAGGCCGCAACCAAGGGCCTATCTAAAAGGCCAATGCTGATGCTACATCGGGCAAGGCTTGAGAGGACAAAAAAAAACACCCCAAAAGCCCGAGGGTTAAAGGATCATAGTTCATGCAGACCTCGGGGCTTTTCTGTGGGGACAGCTCGAAAGTCTACTGCAAATTTGCTGTCAAATTCTTTTAATATATCATATTCTTCATCAGTTACAGCCACATGGGGCAATAATTGTTTTTTGCCTTGGGCAAAATGCAAATTGCCAATATTAATGCGAGGTGTTGGAATATCAAGTTTTACAGCTTGAGCAGCATCGGCACAGCTTTCTAAAATTACTAATATTTTTTCATGTTCGCACCGCTGAAGGGTTTGAGGCAAATCTTGTATTTTAACAAAATGTACTTGTATTTGTTCAGGAATGGCAAGGGAGATAATTTGCTGGCGTAAATTATCTTCGGCTAGGGCATCATTGGCAACAATTAAAAGCTTGGCATGGATATATGGTAGCCATGCTTCAATAATTTGCCCATGAATAAGCCTATTATCTATGCGAAATAGCAACATAAAATTATTTGCCCAACATATTTCCTGCTACAACAATACCACTGGTTCCTGCTTCTTCTGCTATACGGGCAAGCTCGGGTAAGGATTCGGAGCGAGATGTAAATATTTTAAGTAACATTGGCAAGTTAACGCCAGTTACCACTTCAACCTTATGCTTGGCAAGTAGGGCTAAGCTTAAATTGGTGGGAGTTCCGCCAAACATATCTGTAAGAATAATTACGCCAGCACCTTTGTTTAGGCGTGTGGCTGCGTCTTCAAGTCTTTGTACTGTATCTTCAACATCATAGGCCACATCAATGCTAATGGATGTGCAGTCGGTAAGCGGGCCCAAAATAAATTCCGCCGTACGCAATAGGGCGGCAGCATAATCTCCGTGGGCCACAACAATAATTCCCACTTGATCTGACGCATTTTCTTGGCTCATTTCTATCTCCTTATTAACCTAATGTTAAGTGCCTATGCTCAAGTGAGGTGGCATAACCAGCTTGCTTTATGACCTTACAAAGGTGCTCTGCAGTGGCCACTGAGCGATGCCGCCCACCCGTGCAACCAAGGGCAAGGGTTAATCTATAGCGTCCCTCATGCTCAATGCGAGCAATGGTTAAAAGCATAAATTCCACAAATTTTTGCAAAAATTCTTGTTCTGGAGCGTTGCCAAAAACGTAATTAACAATTTGTGAGTCCTGACCAGATAGAGGGCGCAACGCTATGTCAAAATAAGGGTTTGGTAAAAAGCGTAAGTCAAAAACAAAGTCCGCCTCCTTGGGAATGCCATACTTAAAGCCAAAGGAAACCATATTTATTTTTAGCCTGCGTAGAGCTTTACCAGATTTACCCCAACGTTCTTGCAGGGCACGGCGCAAGTCATGTATGGAAAATTGAGTTGTATCAATAACCATATCAGCCATATGCCTTAGTGGTGCTAGATTTCTTTTTTCCGCTTCGATGGCTTGTTCAAGGCCAAGGCCGTCTCGTTCAAGGGGGTGGGGGCGTCTTGTGGTGGCATAGCGGCGCATGAGCTCTGTTTCTTGAGACTCAAGAAATATGATGCAAGGCTCAATGTTTTGTGAGTAGATATTTTGCATGGCACTTGCCATATCTTCGGCAAGGCTTGGGCTATGCACACTTATGCCAAGGGCAATGCCTTGAAAATGCCGCATGGAATCACGCTGCATTAGAGCTACCATTTCTTGCACAAGCGAAATGGGTAAACCGTCAACAGTAAAATATCCTAAATCTTCAAATACTTGCAAGGCAGTGCTTTTGCCAGCACCAGAAAGGCCAGTTACAATAAAGGATTTTAGTGGGGAGTTTTTAGTTGGCATAGCTTACTCGCATAAAAGGGTGCTTCAAATGTGATCATTTAATACGAAATTTACCATTTGAAGCACCCTAATGTTTGGTTAAAAGCTTATACTATGGGGTCAATTAGGCCATATTCCCCACTGCGGCGGCGGTAAACAACATTAATGCGTTGATTCTCTGCGCTCAAGAACACAAGAAACTCACTGCCCACAGACTCAAGCTGTAAAATGGCTTCATCAAGAGCCATGGGTTTTGGCTCAAAGCGGCGTGTGCCAATGGTGCCTTCGTCCAGTTCTCCGCCAAAGTTATAGGTAAATACTTCAACCTTAGCATCACGGGCTTGCCTGTGATGTTTCTTTTGGCGAGATACTTGTTTTTTTATCTGGGCCTCAAGCTTATCAAGCACGAGGTCGATGGATGAATACATTTCTTCTGTTTGCTCGGTGGCAGTTAGAGCAAGGCCTTCGCCGCTCACACGCACGTCACATTTATGTCTAAATTTATCAACACTCAAGTTAACTTGAACATCAAGGCCAGAGGATTTACCAAAAAATCGACCGAGCTTTTCAAAGCGGCGGCGGGCATACTTTTTTAGGTGATCCGAAGGTTCAAAGTTCTTGAACGTAAAAGCAATATTCATGTAGTACTCCTTAGCTCAAGGTCAACACAAAATTGTGCAAAAGTCTTATATAATATGCACTTAGGCATGTTATATCGTGGTTAGAAGTGTTCCTTACGCTTGGATGATGAGGCAATGTCCATGGCAGTTCTGTATTTTGCAACTGTTCTGCGTGCGATGTTGACTTTAAGGTGATCCTTAAGCATTTCACCGATGCGCTCGTCACTAAGCGGATTTTTGGGGTCTTCACCGCCAATAAATTTCTTAATTAGGGCCTTCACACTTTCTGACCCCACTTGGCTACCGTCATCAAGCTCTAAGGCACTGTTAAAGAAGAACTTTAGCTCGTAAGTGCCATGCGGTGTTGCCACATATTTATTGGTGGTAATGCGGCTAACGGTGGACTCATGCATGGCAATATCATCCGCAATATCCTTTAATATAAGGGGTGCAAGCTGTGTGACCCCTTGCTCAAAGAATGGGCGTTGATATTTGATGATACTTTCAACTACTTTATACAGGGTGCGTTGCCTTTGGTAAAGACTTTTTATGAGCCAAGATGCTGCACGCATTTTTTCTGAGCAATATTCTTTTTCTGCTTCTGGCAATTTTGCAAAGCTGTCATCGTGCAGGACGGTGGATAGTTGTAAATGTGGTAAGCCATCGTCATTTAAGATGATTACAAAATCGTCACTGTATTTATATACAAAAACATCAGGGCTTACGAATGTAGGTTCACCCCCACCAAATGATGCCCCTGGCAAGGGCTCAAGTGATTGGATGATGTCTAAATATTCCCTTAAATCTTCAAGGTCTAGACTAAATTTACGCAAAAGTGGCTTGTAGCGTTTGGCCTCAAGGTCTTCAAGGTGTTCGGTTACAAGGGCAACTAAAATGGGGTCGCGGTCATAATTTAGGTTGCGCAATTGCACCATTAGGCATTCTGAGGCACTGCGTGCGGCAACGCCCACAGGATCAAAAAATTGAACAATGTTTAATACTTCTTCCACAGCTGCTTCTGAGACTTCAAGCATTTCTGATATGTCGGTGAGGCTTGCTTGCAAATAGCCAGAAGATGAAAGATTGCCGATAATAATTTCGCCAATGTCTTTTTGCTCATCACTTAGGGAAGATAGGCGCAATTGCCAGAGCAAATGCCCTTCAAGGGAGGGTTTTTCGGCATAGCGGGCTTCAAAGGGGCTAAGGTCGTCCAAGGCCTCAAATTCACGGGGTTGCACATTGCGAGGTGTGCTTGCAAATTCGCCAAGGTAATCTTCCCAGTCTGCTTCCTTGGCAAGCTCTTTATCATAAACTTGTTCTTCGGCACTGGTATTACGCAACTCCGCATCTTCTGCGCCAAAGCTATCATCAAAACCTTCTTCAAGAAAAGGGTTTTCCAAAAGCTCTTGCTGTACGGTTTCTACAAGCTCAAGACGAGAGAGTTGTAGAAGTTTGATGGCTTGTTGCAACTGGGGTGTCATTACCAGCTGTTGCGCAAGCTTCATCTGTTGTCTAAGTTCCAATGCCATAAAACCAAGTTCCTTTTGCAAATAGTATCAATAGTATACCGCGTATTCAAGGCGGCCCATACAAATATTGTGCCACAATGAACGTGAGTATGCAACAGAAAATTTAGACTTTTTCTATAATTTTGCAAGGTTTGAGTAATAATGCCGTGTGAGGGGCGTTTTTAATTTTTTTTTGCTGTTGACAAGGCCTCATTATACTTGCATTATTCGCAAAGGTAATTCCCACAAATTTGAAGGAGAAAACATGAAAAAAATAGTTTTAAGCTTGATGCTCGCACTTGTACTAGCTTTTGGTGCTGGGCTTGCTCCTGCGAAAGCAAATCCTGTTGAGCAATTAACTGGTAAAATTTGGATGGACTCAACCAATGATGTCAAAAAGGCCGTGCTTTACGGTGTTAAATGCGCTGTGGCCATGGAATATATCACCGCCAAGGTAAAAGCAGATCAGAACGATAAACAATTAAGCCACGATGAAATCGTCAGGTCACTAACTGCATTTCCTGAAAATTGGCTTTTAGCCTTTGAAAATGTAGAGCTTTCTGAAATTGTAAGCACTATCGATAAATGGTATACAAACCACCCAAAGCAAATTGAACGCCCAGTTTTTAACGTGCTTTGGTATGAAATAATGGAACCAAAACTAGCTCAATAATAAGGAGTTAGTAAATAAAAAGAGGTAATTATGAAAAGAATTATAGCTGTTAGCTTGTTAGTATTAACCCTTGGTAGTGGTTGCACAAATATGTCTAAAACCCAACAGGGCACTTTAAGCGGTGCGGCCCTTGGTGCTGCGGCTGGTGCTGGCATTGCAGCCATTGCAGGTGGCTATGCAGGGTGGGGCGCGCTTGCTGGTGCGGGCGTTGGCGCACTTGCTGGTGCTGTGGTTAGCCGTGAAAATGAAAGACAGTGGTAAGTTAATATTATAAAAAAATAAAAGCTCCTCTGCAGATGCGGGGGAGCTTTTTTTGTGGTTTTGTATTTGATTTTAGCATAAAAAAACTCCCCTTAGTTTTGCCAAGGGGAGCTTTGTTAATTTATTAAGCACGTTTTAGAAGTTGCCACCTTCAAGTTTGGTGGTTTCTACCAAAATGGTGACGTTGGTATCGTCATTGTTACTAAACTCCATAAACTCACGTCCGCCGATGGTTTGTTCTTGACCAACTTGAGTCCAATCAGAATTAGGCACAACTACATCACCGTCTGCAGCCTTAGATAGGCCAAGCTCGCTAAGTACGTCATCAACATTTTGGCCGTTAACGTCCTTACCAAGTACAACTAGCTCCATGCCAGTAATGTCGCCTGCGTCCATTTTATCAATAACGTCTTGCTTGTCAGCGGTGCCACCGAGGAGGACGTCAAAACCAACGTCTAATTTACCTACCTCATTAAGGGAGGTATCACCACCGTCA
>CAYJNE010000043.1:0-9530 GCA_964371345.1 uncultured Desulfovibrionaceae bacterium
TATGAAGGCGATATAAACAATATTCAAATTTCTGCCCCCATTCAACCTGGTAATTCTGGCGGGCCCATAGTTTCAAAAGAATGGAAACTCGTAGGCGTTGCCGTGGCCACTGCATCAACCTTCGGTACTGCCGCCCGTACTGGAGCTATCCCCCAAGGACTTAACTTTGCTGTATCCCCCAACCATGTGGAAGGCTTTTTATTGCAAAATGGAATTAAAGCCGAAGGACCATATGTTAGTAGCATGGAGGAAGCTATTAAAAGTAGCGGCCTTATTTGGAATGGAAGTGACGCTAAAGAGAGAAAAAGAGTCTACCTAGCAAAGTATAGATACTCTTACTACTGGGATATGGGGCATCATATTAGGAAGTTAAACATAAAAATAGTTGATGCAGAAACAGGCAAGACCATTGTAACCTCAAAAACAGAAGGCAACGGTGCTGGTGTTTCAATACCAGCAGAACAAGCCGCCGAGGACATACTCATAAAACTTGGGCTTGCCCCGCCTAAGAGTAGCTAGGCATTACTATGCACGACAAACAGCCCAAAGGGTGCGGGTGCTACCTTGGGCGGTGTAACTTTGTTCGGCTACAATTTGCCAGCCAAGGCTTTTTAGCTCCTCCTTGGGGGCTGGCTCAAGGGCTAAGAATATTACGTGGGCATTGAGTGCAATATGCTCTTGCACCAAATTTAGTACATCCTTCCAAGGCATAAAGGCCCTGCTTATGATAATATGAGCGGGGCTTTGTGCGTTTTTGACAAAAAAATCCTCCGCTCTACCTTGAAATACATGCGTATTTTGAAGTTTTATTCTTGTAAGCACGGTTTGCAAAAAGAGGGCTCTCTTTTCACGAGCTTCCACTAGGTAGTATGGCCCATCCGCCCAGAGCATACGCAAAACAATGCCAGGAAGTCCTGCCCCTGCACCCAAATCCCATGTGTTGGGATTTTCTGGTAAGTTTAGTTCTTGTAAAAAGTCTGCCACATAAAATGAATCCACCAAGAGCTTTGAGAGGCATTCTTGCCATGTTTTCGCACCCACTAAGTTCATGGCTTTATTCCATTGCATAAGTAGCTCTAAATACATGCCAAGGCTTGGCATGATATGTTCAGGCACGGGGATAGAAAGCCCAAAGCAGGCTTTTTTTAGGGCTTCTGGTGATATTTCTTTTGCGGGCATATATATTCCTTGGGTGGGATAGTGTGTTCTAATTTGGGTGACTTATTTTTTATGTAAATTTGCAAAAATGGATTGCCACGCCGCCTTTAGGGCGGCTCGCAATGACATTGACCTAAACTTGGTTAGGTGCGGCACTGCGTTCCTGTACGTTCTTTCGTTCTGTCACTGCGAAGCCGCAACGCGGCTGTGGCAGTCCATGTTTTCTTTTGTAAACAGAAAATATAATCCCGCAAATCGTGATAACGTCAGCAACATAATAACCTTGTCATTCAATACTTGCAAGTTCTCAAATATTTGTATATATTGTCTAGAGAATATTTATATATTATGGAGAACATATGTCAAAGCTTGCATTGCTTTTTCCTGGTCAAGGCTCACAAGAGCTTGGTATGGGGCGTGATATTGCTGAAAATTCTAATGAAGCCATGCAGTTATGGAAAAAGGCCGAACGTATTAGCAGCTTACCACTACGTGAAATATATTGGGACGGTGATGATGTTGCCATGGCTGACACAAAAGCCTTACAGCCAGCCTTAACAGTTGTGAACTTAAATTTATGGCAAGTTATGTCTAGCCGTTGCACTCCTCATGGTACTGCTGGGCATAGTCTTGGAGAATATGCTTGCCTTGCGGCGTCTAGTGCTTTAAGTGTTGATGCCGTGCTTGAGCTAGTGTCCTTGCGTGGGCGGCTCATGGCAGAGGCTGACCCTAATGGAACTGGTGCCATGGCTGCTGTAGTTAAGCTTGATTTAGCAACTGTGGAAGAGTTAGTACAAGTAAGTAGCAATGAAAGCGGTGAATTTTTGCGCATTGCCAATTATAATACACCAGGGCAATTTGTGGTCAGCGGGCATAATGTGGCAGTTACGCATATGCTTGGTTTGGTTAAAGAGCGCAAAGGGCGGGGAATTTCCTTAAAAGTTAGCGGTGCTTTTCATAGTCCTTTTATGCAAGAGGCCGCCACAGAGCTTGCCCCAAGCCTTAAAAAAGCTCATTGGAACAAACCACGCTTTGCTGTGTATTGTAATGTACACGGGCGTGCTGTTAATGATGCCGATAGTTTGCGTGACTGCATGGTGGAGCAAATGACTTCATCTGTGCAGTGGATAGATACCATGCAAAATAGCTGGCAAGACGGTGTGCGTCGCTTTTTGGAAGTGGGCCCAAAGGCTGTACTTTCTAAAATGGTTGCCCCATGTCTTCTCCCGCTCGCCGTTGAAGATGTGCAGAGTGAGGCTGTGTTAAACCTTGAACAAGCAAAGGCTTGGACTGAGTAGACTTAATGAAAAGCATAGAAATACGCAAAGCCCTGCAAGATATTGCCACTGAAATGGGCCTGCCTTGGTCTGATAAAGTTGTTATTGAGCCCCCACGTGATGCCAAGCACGGGGGTGATTTTGCTATTAATATGGCTATGGTGCTTGCTCGTGAGGCTAAGCTTCCCCCCCGTACCTTGGCAGAAAATTTACTTAATCCCATAAAAAAATTGCCCTTTGTAGAAGATGTGAGCATTGCTGGCCCAGGCTTTATAAATATTACCCTTTGTAATGAAGTCTGGCACAAGGCCATTTTGGAAATGGAGGCGCAAGGCATAAATTACGGTAAAAATGATCTTGGTAAGGGCAAGAAAACCCAAGTGGAATTTGTTTCTGCCAATCCTACTGGCCCTTTGCATATTGGGCATGGGCGTGGGGCTGCTGTGGGTGATAGCCTTGCCCGCATCTTGCGTTTTTGCGGTTATGATGTTCAAACGGAATATTATATAAATGACGTGGGCTTACAGATGAATACTTTGGGCCTTTCCGTTTGGTTGCGTGCAAGGGAGCTTAAAAATTTAGATGTTGTGTGGCCTGAGCAATACTATCGTGGTGATTATATTATTGATATTGCAAGAGAAGTTTTAGATAGAGAAGAAAATTTACTGGATTTACCAGAAGCTGAGGGCCAAGATATTTGTTATAAATATGCCATGGATAGCATTCTTGACGGCATTAAAAAGGACCTTGCTGATTTTCGTGTGGAGCATGAAAATTGGTTTTCTGAAAAATCACTCGTAGCTAAGGGTGCCGTTGAAGAAGGTTTTGCCAAGCTAAAGCAGGCAGGGCACAGCTATGAAAATGACGGAGCACTTTGGTTTGAAACCACAAAATTTGGTGATGATAAAGACAGAGTGCTTAAAAAATCATCTGGTGCGCTCACATATTTTGCCTCAGACATAGCCTATCATAATGATAAATACGCCCGTGGTTTTGATTATGTTATTGACGTGTGGGGTGCTGATCATCACGGTTATATTCCAAGAATGCGGGCCGCCATTGAAGCCATTGGCCGTGAGCAAGCGGACTTTGATGTGGTGCTTATTCAGTTGGTAAATTTACTTAAAAATGGCCAAAATATCAGTATGTCCACCCGTGCAGGTACCTTTGAAACCCTAGCCGATGTCATTCAAGAAGTGGGTGTTGATGCGGCAAGATTTATGTTTCTATCCCGTAAGAGTGACAGCCCTCTTGACTTTGACCTTGAGCTTGTAAAGCAGCGTAGTATGGATAATCCCGTATATTACGTGCAATATGCGCACGCTCGCATTTGTGCTTTGCTACGCCGTGCCAAAGAAAAGGGTATTAGTATAGATGAAAATACAAATTTGAATGATTTTGACTGCTTAACTCATGTAGATGATTTAGCTCTTGTGCGCATGGCGGCAAGGTTTTCCCAAGTGGTTGAGTCTGCAGCTAGTAATTTGTCTGTGCATTATGTTGGTAATTATCTTACAGAAATGGCAGGTATTTTACATAGTTACTATGCAAAGCATCATGTTGTACAGGAAGAAGATATGCCTTTAACCAAGGCTAGGCTTGCACTTTTGCGGGCCGTGGGGCAGGTGTTTGCTGGCGGTTTAACTTTGCTTGGTGTAAGCGCACCTGATACCATGTAGGAATGTAAATGGCAGAAAATAAAAAGAATTCAGACGGCGGCAAGGGTGACGGCTCCAGGGGAGACGGCGGAAAAGGTGGAGCCACCAGAAAAGACGGTGGCGGTAAGGGTGACGGCGGCAAGGGTGATGCCCCTGCTAAAAAATCTTTGACCCTAACCCTTAGTTTTTCCACCGTAACCACGTTTTGTGTGGTCTTGCTTGGTGCCGTTTGTATGGCCTTTGTTATGGGTGTGATTGTGGGCCGTGGGGATAACCCAGAAACACATTTACCTAAGTTTGTTACCTCTGAAAGTGCTAAAAAATCAACTCCTATACCAGAAGTTGAAGATAGAATAACAAAACCTCAAGTTATGCCCAAGGAAGAACTTGATTATTCAAACTCCCTTAAGGATAGGGGTGATCAAGAAGCAGTCCAAGATACTACAACTCCAGCTATGGTTTTGACTGTGCCTAGTGCTACACCTCCATTGGCGCAAAATCAGCCAGTTGCAGAACCAGTTTTTCAAGATGTTCCTGCACCACCTCCTGCAATTTTTGATTATATATTCCAGGTGGCTACATTTACCGATGCCGAATCTGTGGATCGCTTGCGTGAAAAACTTGAAGGCAGTGGCCTAAGAACAAAAATGGAAAAAGCTGGTAAATTTTACAAAGTGCTAGTGCTTATGCGTGGTAGCAGTGAACAAGCCCTAGATTTAATGGCATTAATGGTTGAAATGAAACTGGGCGAACCTGTGCAACGTAGCAAGAAAGCTGTGGCCCCATAAGGTATCATAATAATGAATAATATACTCATAAATGCCTGCGCAAGCTTAGGCCGAAAATCGCTTAATACTTTAGCAAGCATGGGGAGTATTTTACTTTTTTTCCTAGAATCTGTGCGACATATGTTTAATGTGTCGCATTTATTTTCTAAAACTCGTGAGCAAATACATATAATTGGGGCAAAATCCCTTTTTTTAATTTTATTAATTGGCATATTTTGCGGCATGGTTTTGGGCTTGCAGGGTTA
The DNA here is from genome assembly GCA_964371345.1 of uncultured Desulfovibrionaceae bacterium. Taxonomy (GTDB): domain Bacteria; phylum Desulfobacterota; class Desulfovibrionia; order Desulfovibrionales; family Desulfovibrionaceae; genus CAYJAD01. Next base: position 5,127 of record CAYJNE010000043.1, read on the forward strand.
TTATACCTTGGTAAAATTTGGCTCAACGGGCTTACTTGGTGCTGCGGTGTCGCTAACACTTATTCGTGAGCTTGGGCCAGTATTAACAGCCATTATGCTCACGGGGCGGGCAGGTTCTGCCATGACCGCAGAAATAGGCGTTATGCGCATTACCGATCAAGTGGACGCCCTAGAGGTTATGGACATTGAGCCCATTGGTTATTTGGTGAGCCCAAGGCTTTTGGCGTCAATAATTTCCTTTCCGCTACTTACGGCGGTGTTTGATGTTATTGGTATTATTGGTGGTTATTTAACTGGCGTGCTTATGCTTGGCATTAATGCTGGTGCGTATTTTCATGGTATTGAAAGCAATGTGGTCATGGCTGATGTAATGGGTGGTTTTGCAAAGTCCTTAGTTTTTGCGATGTTAGTAAATACCGTATGCTGCCACCAAGGTTATTATACGCATCTTAGGCGTGATAGTGTTGGCCCTGCGGCGGTGGGTAATGCCACAACTTCGGCTGTGGTTATAGCTTGTGTGCTTATTTTAGTGTCAGACTACGTGCTTACATCCATATTGTTATAAGGCAAAATTATGCAGTCATATACCATAACATTTCAAGATTGCAGTGTCGGCTACGGTGAAGTTAGCGTTTTACAAAATATAAATGCTACACTACCTGCTGGCAAAATATCTGTTATTTTGGGATGCTCTGGTAGTGGAAAGTCAACACTTTTGCGTCATATTGTGGGCCTATCTCGCCCAAGCTCTGGCAAAATTTTGCTGGGTGATACAGACTTTTTTGCTCTGCCTAGTAGGGAATTTCGCCGTATGCGCAGACGTATGGGCATGTTATTTCAAGACGGAGCTTTGCTTGGAGCCCTAAGCCTTTTGGATAATGTGGCCTTGCCACTTCGTGAGCATACAAAATTATCAAGCGAAGTCATAAATAATGCCGTGCTTCGGGCTTTGCGCTTGGTGGGGCTTGAGGACTTTGCAAATTATTATCCTGGGCAACTTTCTGGCGGTATGCGTAAAAGAGCAGGGCTTGCCAGAGCTATTATTGTAGAGCCGCCCTTGCTTTTTTGTGATGAGCCAACTTCTGGTCTTGACCCTATTACTGCGGCCCAAATGGATGAATTGCTCTTAGCCATGAAGAAAAATTTTCCGTCCATGACCATGGTTGTGGTTAGTCATGACCTTGATAGCCTTCGGAGAATTGCTGACCATGTGTTGGTGTTAAATGAAGGAAAAGCTGTATTTTCAGGCTCTTTGGATGAACTTAAAAATACGGATGATGAGTTTTTACAAGCATTTTTAAAGCGTAAGCCTGCACAAAGTGATGAAGCTTCCTTTGAGGCGCAAGATGCAAGCGTTAGCGAAGCACTTGAAAAATGGATGCAGGATTAAAGGTGGGGGTATGAATACAAAGCGTGAAGTGGTTGTGGGAATTTTTGTGTTAATAGGCCTTTTGTGCACGGCTTATTTGACCGTTAAGCTAGGGCGCATGGAAGTTTTTGGCTCAGATGCTTATGAACTTCAGGCAAGATTTACCTCCGCTTCTGGCTTGCGAGTTGGGGCAAGTGTGGAGGTTGCTGGCGTTGAAGTGGGCAAGGTATCTTTAATTGACCTAGATGCAGAGCACTCCCAAGCTCTTGTGACCTTGTTACTTAACAATAAATTGAAATTTACAGACGATACCATAGCTTCAATCAAGACCAGCGGGTTGATTGGTGATAAATATATCAACCTATCACCTGGGGGGTCTGGTATTTTTCTTGAAGCAGGTGAGGAAATTACTGATACGGAATCGGCTGTGGATATAGAATCACTCATTAGCAAATATGCGTTTGGAGGTGTGTAATGCGTGTTTATTTATCTTGTGTTTTAGCGATTTTTATATGTATTTTTGTGGCTAGCCCAAGCTTTGCTGATGACCCTAAGGCAGAAGCACGTAAAGCCCTAGAAATTTCTGTAACACGTATAATGGATTATATAAAAGACCCGAATTATAAAAACATGGACGCCAGACGCGCCATAAATAAAAATATTGAAAAAGAAGTGTACGCCATTTTTGATTTTGAAGAATTTTCCATGCGTACGGCTGGTCAGCGGTGGAAGTCATTTTCACCAGATCAACAAAAAACTTTTTCTGATGCTTTTGCAGAGTTGCTTTTTAGCACCTATCTTGACCGCATAGACGGTTACAATGGCGAGCTTATTGCATACATTGGCGAGGTAGGCAATAAAAGCGGTAGTAGGGTGGAAGTGCGCAGTATTGTTACTTTGCAGGAAAATCAAAAAATACCCGTTGCCTACAGAATGCTTGTAAAAAATGGCAAGTGGCGGGTGTATGATGTTTTAATTGAAGGCATTAGCCTTGTTAAAAACTATAGGACGCAATTTGGAGATATTTTATCCAAATCAAGCCCTGAGGAATTAACCGCACGTATTCGTGAGCGTGCCACGGCATTGGGGAAGAAGATATATGAAGAAAAACCTTAATTTTATTCTTTGTTTATGTTTTGTGCTGGGTTTTGTGTTTGCGCCATGGCAAGCACAAGCTGCCACCATTAATGTGGACGCTTCTGTGAGTGGCTATGAAAGAGGCAATTTGCAGGAGTCCCCCGTTATTAAGGAGCTAGAACAAGATGCCCTTGATGAGGCAATGGATGGCCTTGATGACTATGACAGTGACCCCGTGCAAGGTATACCTGATCCATTTGAAGGGTGGAACAGATTTTGGTTTGGATTCAATGACATATTTTATCTATATATTGCTAGGCCCTTACATCAAGGTTATTCCTTTGTGGTGCCAGAGCCTGTGCGTTCTGGTTTAAGCAATTTTTTTCATAATATACTTTTTCCAGTGCGTTTTGTAAGCTCTCTTTTACAAGGTAAGCCATTGGCCGCTGGGGCTGAGTTTGGTAAATTTTTTATAAATACCACCGTAGGTTTAGGTGGTTTTATTGATGTTGCTAAGGATAAAAAGACCATTGTTCCCCTTGACCCAACGGGTGAAGATATGGATCAAACCTTTGGTGTTTGGGGTTTTGGAACGGGACCATACCTTGTGTGGCCTATAATTGGGCCAAGCTCTGTGCGCGGCACCTTTGGTACTGCTGCAAACTACTTTCTTGACCCCACATTTTATTTTCAAACTCCCATGGAAGTGGCAATAGCCGCGGGTGGACTTCGCTTCAACGATCTTGGGCCTGTGCTTGATTTATACGCAGACACAAAGGACGTTTCCGTTGACCCATATATTGCCATGCGCGAGGCTTATGCGGCATTTAAGAAAAATCAAGTATTAAGATAGTTTATTCTGAAAATATTAAGAAAGCACTGGTAGAGTCTTTTGCCAGTGCTTTTTTTTGGGTTTATTTTAAGGCTTCGCTTAGGGCTATAACATCTTGCAAAGCTTCATCCCAAGCTTTGCGTGAATAGTTTTTATTTTGTAAAAACAAATGCATATGCCCCGTGAATGGGCGTATAGGTTTGGGTAGTTTTTGCCAAAAGTCTGCACTTAGCTCAAATTCTTGGCCCTTGTATACATTTTTTAAATGCTTTTGTAACTCCTTACCCAGTTCAACAATGGCCTTGCGTAGCATGTCTACTAAGTGGGGATGCTTTTTATTCATATTTTCTGTGCTTGGTGGGTGGGTACTTTTGCCTAACCTGTACCAAAACCAATCTTGCCAAAATCTTGCTAGTAAAAGTCTTGAATTTTCAGCATCTTGATTGATTAGGGTGAGGTCATATAGTCCCCTTGTATCACGCGCGGTACGGTAAATGTGCATATCATTAATTTCAAGGCTTGTGAGCCGTTCTGGATTTTCCATAATGTTTTGGGCAATAAGTGCCACCCGTGCAGGGTGTAATTTTTGTTGGCATGGTGTTTTTGGACAAGCCTTCCAACATCCAGCGCACGCAATATTTGGCTGTAATATATGATGATTTGGAAATAGTGGTCCTGTTTCCCATGGATTTACTGGCCCAACAGATAGATTAAGAACGGGGGTTTTAAGCCAAGCCGCTAGATGCATGGGACCTGTGTCTGGGGTGATAAAAAGATTTAGTTCTTTGAGTGCACTGGCAAGTTGCGTTAGTGAAAGTTTTCCGCAAAGGGATGAATGCCTAATGCCTGAAATTTTCATGGCTTCATTGCCAAGTTCCACATCATTTGGCCCCCCAAAAAATAAGGGGTGATAATTTTTGCGTAAAAGTATTTGGGCAAGTTTTGCAAAAAATTCTGGTGTGGGACGTTTTTCCTTTTCACTGGCTCCCACAAAAATACCCACTTTGCCTTTGGGGGGCGTTGGGTTTGAGCTGTTATGACCATATGCAGGAATATTTTGCTGGTCAAGAATTTGTAAGTCACTCCAATGAAAGAGGTTATACCTATTATTATGCACAATACTTGC
>CAYJNE010000044.1:0-9475 GCA_964371345.1 uncultured Desulfovibrionaceae bacterium
TTCCCCTCTCCCAATATTTTTCTATTTAAACCTTTGCGGCAGTTTTTAGGTCTGCAACGGCGTCAATGCTTTCCCACAAAAATTCTGGTAATTCACGTCCAAAGTGTCCATAGCAGGAGCTTTTTCTGTAAATGGGACGTTTTAGGTCAAGGCGTTTGCTGATATAATAGGGGCGAAGGTCAAATACTTCACGCACGGCCTTGGTTAGTATTTCGTCTGGAATATCACTGCTACCAAGGGAAGATACAAGCACAGACACAGGCTCAGCCACGCCAATGCAATATGCAATTTGCACTTCGCAACGTGGGGCAAGGCCAGCGGCTACGATATTTTTGGCAATGTAACGGCCCATGTAGGCACCTGAGCGGTCAACCTTTGAAGGGTCCTTACCAGAGAATGCGCCACCACCGTGGTGACCAGCACCGCCGTAGGTGTCTTGGATAATTTTACGACCAGTTAAGCCGCAGTCACCCATGGGGCCACCCACCACAAAACGACCTGTGGTGTTAATAAAAATCTCACAATTTTTTTCATCAAAATAGCCTGAAGGCTCAAGTACTGGGCCAATAACGTGGGTGCGCACTGCTTCTTCAATATCGGCTTGGGATGCACTTTCGCTATGTTGGGTTGATACAACAACATTATTAATACGCACGGGTTTGCCGTCTTCGTAGGCAAAAGATACTTGGGTTTTGCCGTCAGGACGGAAGAAATCCACAATACCAGACTTGCGCACTCTGGTTAACTGTTCAGAAAGCTTATGGGCCCAATAAATGGGGGCTGGCATAAGGGTAGAGGTTTCGTCACAAGCAAAACCAAACATCATGCCTTGGTCGCCAGCACCTTGTTCTTCTGGGGCTGTGCGGTCAACGCCTTGGGCAATATCAGGAGATTGCTTATCAATGGAGGAAAGCACGGCGCAAGTTTGCCAGTCAAAGCCCATTTCTGAGCTTGTGTAGCCGATGTCACGAATGGTATCACGCACAACATCAGCAAAGTCTGCGTAGCCCTTGGTGGTGATTTCACCTGCGATAACTGCCATACCAGTAGTAACCAAGGTTTCGCAAGCTACCCTTGAATCTGGGTCTTGCGCAAGTAAGCTATCTAAAATGGCATCAGAAATTTGATCAGCCACTTTGTCAGGATGGCCCTCGGTAACAGATTCAGAAGTAAAAAGGTATTTTCCTCTATGTAGTTGCATAAAAACTCCTTAATTATAACAATAGCATATTATCAATAAGCCGAGCTTTGCCCATGCGCACAGCACAAGCCAAAAGCGACATATTATTTATTTCTTTTTGCGGTGCAAGTGTTTTAGCATCCACAATAGAAGCGTAGTCCACCTGTCCTAAAGGTATGTTTTTTGCCCAATATTCACCCACTGTGTCAAGGATATTTTGCGCATTTTTTTCGCCACTGGCGGCCATTTCTTTACTTGCGCATAAACCTTTATATATATGTGGGGCTTGGGCACGCTCATCCTTAGTTAAATACGCGTTGCGTGAACTTAAGGCTAGGCCGTCTACATCACGCACAATGGGTCGACCAACAATATTAATGGGAACATCCAAATCCCGCACCATTTGTTTAATAATAGCTAGCTGTTGCCAATCTTTTTGCCCAAAAACAGCCATATGAGCTTGGGTAAGCAAAAACAACTTCATAACTACGGTGCACACGCCGTCAAAATGTGTGGGGCGTGAAAGGCTACATAAACCTTTATTTAACTCAGACACACTTATATTTGTGCAGTTATTATCTGAATACATTTCAGCGTCTTCAGGTGCAAAAACTACATCTACCCCGAAAGATTTAGCTATATTTACATCCCCTTCCAAATTGCGAGGGTAGCTTGAAAGGTCCTCAGTGGGGCCAAATTGCTTAGGGTTTACAAAAAGGCTTACCACAACTTTTTGAGCATGTTCGCGTGCATATTGCATTAAAGACTCATGCCCAGCGTGATAATAGCCCATGGTTGGCACCAAGGCTATTTGCTGACCTTCTTGCCTCCACTGAGAGCAAAGCTGATAAATTTCATTTTTTTTTGTAAGTATTTTCATAATAATGTATGCAGTAAAATCGAGTAAGGCCTTATACACCCAGCACAAAGCTTTGTCTAGTAATCTTAAAACAAGTATAGGCATAAAATACTTTACCATGCGAAGACTTTTCTATATAAGTGGCGGGCAATCACAAATAAACCATTAACATTATTCTGAGAACATTATGTGGGTAGAAGTTGGTCTTATAGTAGCGGGCGTTCCCATGGGCTATGCACTGCGCAAAAGCTCAAAAGCAGTTAGCATAACAAACCATGCTCTTTCCATTGTTATATACGCCTTACTCTTTCTCATTGGCTTAAATATTGGCAGCAATGACGACCTCATAGCTCGCATGGCTGACCTTGGAATACAAGGAATTTTTATTGGGATAGCCTGTGCCATTGGAAGTATTTTGGCAGTGTGGATATTATACAACATAGTATTTAAGGCACCAAAAGAATGAAAGGGGCCCTTATAATTTTAATCTGCTTTTTAAGCGGAGTTTTTGCTGGTCAAGCCGATGCTATTACAGCCTACATAGGTAGCGATTTTTTGGGCTATGCCCTTTATGCCATGTTAGTACTTGCAGGCATGTGTATGGGCTTTGATACACGTAATTTTTTAATTGTGCGTGAATTTGGCTTTAAGATATTACTCCTACCCGTGGCCATTGTTCTGGGTTCTTTTTTAGCAAGTATTGTTGCTTTTGGAGTGCTAAACTTTTTTGCCTATGACATTTCGCTACGTGACGTCATGGGCGTTGGCGCAGGCCTTGGCTATTACAGCTTATCCAGTGTAATAATCACCCGACTTGGCGATGCCGAGCTTGGCTCTGTGGCCCTGCTTGCCAATGTAAGCCGTGAGCTTTTTACCCTACTTCTTGCACCATTGCTTGTGCGTGTGGCAGGCGGGTTTGCGCCCGTTGCTGCGGGCGGGGCAACCACTATGGATACTTGTATGCCTGTCATTGCAAAGTATGCTGGGGAAAAGTACGCCATTATGGGTATTTTTTCTGGCATGGTGCTCACCATGTTAGTACCCATTCTGGTAACCGCTATTTTCACATATTTTTAATATGAACAGCTTGACAAAAAAGGCTTTTTTAAGGCATGTTTCTCGTTCAACAAATTTACTTAAGGGGGGACTCCCAATGTTGCGTTATGTTTTAGCTGCTATTTTAACCATTAGCATGTTGTCAGGTGTAGCCCAAGCTGCTGGAAAAACTTATACTGTTGCTTCCGATGGCACATGGCCACCCATGGAATACTTGGATGATAAAAAACAAATCATGGGTTATTCCAGTGACTACCTTCGTGCCATAGAAAAGCAGGTTAATGTTAAATTTGATATAAGAAATGTTGCTTGGGACGGAATTTTTGCAGGCGTTGCCGCTGGCAATTATGACATCGTGGCATCTTCTGTAACCATCACACCTGAGCGTCAAAAGCAATTCTTGTTTTCTGACCCATACTGTGAAATTCACCAAGCCCTTGTTGTGCCTAAAGGCTCACCTGTCAAAGATCTTAAAGCACTAAAAGGCAAGAAAGTTGGCGGCCAAATTGGTACCACTGGCATCTTTGTTATGGAAAAAGCTAATGTTGGCGCAATCATTCGTGAATACGAAGACGTAGGTCTTGCCATGCAAGATATGGCCAATGGTCGTATTGACGCCGTTATGTGTGACGATCCAGTCGCAAAATACTATGCTAACAAAAGATCTGACTTTGCTGATAAGTTCAGAGTTGCCCTACTTACTCCAGACGTTGAGCTTTACGGCTTTACCGTTAAAAAGGGTAATGACGACATCGTAAAAATTCTTAACGAAGGCATCAAACTCGTTAAAGAAAAAGGCATTGAAAAAGAATTAAAGATCAAATGGATGGGCGCTGAATAATTTTACATTTGTAAAATTTCCCCCATTTAATTTTATATGTAATTGCCCCCATTTGGGGGCAATCGCATATAGAGTATACGGCAAAAAGGCATAAAGATATGCATGAAAACAACCCACCAAAACAGGCCGCAGAAACTGGCAACATTCGCATCTTGGTTACCGATGGTGCTTCCATCCCCGACCCAAAAGAATGGCGACTTGTAAATGCTTGGTCTATAGCCTTATCTGGCGCAATCATTGCACTTATTCTATTATGCATGGCTTGGCCCGAGCCATATCTTGATATCATAGCCTTCTTGCCAGACGGCTTACTGGTTACATTTCAAGTAACTCTACTTTCTATTTCTTGCGCCATCCCCTTGGGCTTATTAACTGGCCTTGGGCGTATTTCACGCAATCGAGTGATTAACCTACTGGCCTCCACCTATGTGGAAGTTATCCGTGGTATCCCGCTACTTGTGCAGATATTTTATATTTACTATGCCCTAGCAAAGTTCTTAAATGTCAGCGGCTTGGCATCGGCAGTCATTGCCATTAGCTTTTGTTATGGTGCATATATGGGCGAAGTTTTTAGGGCAGGCATTTTAGCCATACCCAAGGGCCAAATGGAAGCCGCACGCTCCCTTGGTTTTACCCGCTTTCAAACCATGTTTCTTGTAATCTTGCCCCAAGCTTGGCGCACCATTTTACCACCAGTTGGCAATGAGTGCATCGCCATGCTCAAGGATACATCCCTTGTGTCTGTTATGGCTATGCCAGACCTTATGCAACGTGGTCGCAGCTTTGCAGCCAAAACTTATTTATACTTTGAAACCTATACCATAATTGCCCTCATATATTTAATTATTACATTACTTTTATCAAAATGCGTAAGCGTTATGGAAGCAAGGCTTAATTATTATGACAAACGAAAATAAAACACCTATCATAAGCATCCGCAATGTATGGAAATACTTTGGAGAGCTTTCGGCCCTGCAAGATGTTAGTATTGAAATTCACTCTGGTGAGCGTGTGGTTATTATTGGGCCTTCTGGCTCTGGTAAATCCACCATGCTACGCTCAATCAATCGCTTAGAAGACATTGATAAAGGTACTATCACAGTTGAGGGCTTGGATGTAAATTCTCGTGAGCATGATATAAATAAAATTCGCCAAAATGTGGGCATGGTTTTCCAGCAATTTAACCTTTTCCCACACAAAACAGTTTTACAAAATTTGACCATGGGGCCCATAAAACTACGTGGACTTAGTAAGTCTGACGCTGAAGACCAAGCCCTAACCCTGCTTAAAAAAGTTGGCATTAGCGAAAAGGCCAATGTTTACCCTGCCATGCTTTCTGGTGGTCAACAGCAACGTGTGGCCATTGCTAGGGCTCTGGCTATGCAACCTGATATTATGCTCTTTGACGAGCCCACATCATCCCTTGACCCTGAAATGGTAGGGGAAGTGCTTGATGTTATGGTAACCCTTGCCGAGGAAGGCATGACCATGGTTTGCGTTACGCACGAAATGGGCTTTGCCCGCACAGTGGCTGATCGCATTATTTTCATGGATCAAGGGCAAATTGTGGAAGAAGGAACGCCTGATCAAATTTTTTCTTCACCCCGTTCCCCACGCCTTAAGCAATTCCTTAACCAGATACTATAATGGCTCGCATTGCTGTTGCCGTAAGCGGCGGCGCAGATTCACTTTTTGCACTTTACTCCCTGCATGAGCAAGGGCATGACGTCCTTGCCCTACATGGTCATTTTCTACCAAGTCCCAACCACGAAAATACGCAATATTTACAAGAATTATGCGAGCGCATGCATATCCCTTTGCATGTGCTTGATTTACGAGAAAACTTTGATAGCCTTATTGTACAGCCATTTATAAAAGCATACACCGAAGGCCTAACCCCAAACCCATGCGCCCTGTGCAATGCGCATATGAAATTTGGCCTATTATTAGACGCAAGTACCAAGCTTGGCGCAGATTTTTTTGCCACGGGCCACTATGCCACAAAAAATAATTCCCCTTGCCTAAGTCCATTATCCAAAGGCTGCGACCCCACTAAGGAGCAAAGTTATTTCCTCTCCTTGGTACCAAGAGATAATTTTGAAAAAATAATATTCCCACTAGCTAACACCAATAAACTTAATAATATTAAATACTTAAATAGCAAGGACTTTGAAATTTCCCTAAATAGCGAAAGCCAAGAAATATGCTTTGTACCAGAAGATGCCTACCGCCCATTTTTGGAGCAAGAAGCCACCAAGAGGGGCATTGCACTGCCTCCCCAAGGCCCCATACTTATAAAGGAAGGCAACACAACAAAACAAATTGGCGAGCATAAGGGCCTATGGCAATACACTGAGGGTCAAAGGCGTGGCCTTGGCATTGCTTGGTCAGAGCCACTTTATGTTTGCACAAAAGACATTGAGCAAAATGCTCTAATACTTGGCATAGCCAAAGACCTCACCCTAAATGGATGTATAATAAATAATATTAATTTATTTACGCAGCCTGAAAAGTGGCCCCAAGGCATTCTTGTACGCTTACGCTATAGGCAACAAGAAGCCCCAGCCAAGGTCACTTGGGAAGGCCAAAACTTGCGCATAGAGTTGCACAAAAGCCAAAGCCCCACCGCCTGCGGGCAAATTGCCACCATTTATGACCAGTCAGGCCATGTGCTTGCTGGTGGTATTATCAAAGAAGTTTTTTAGCACTCCCTCAAACATCCACAATTTTGGCATAAAATATGCTTCCCTCACAGTATTATTTTTATTCGGTAATATTTTCCCCGTCTTTTAAATTATACCGGACTCTAAATTATTTTTAAAATGCTTGTTTTATCAATTAATAAGGAGGCCAAATGGACGCTATAGCACAAAGAGGGAATATAAACGCCCTACCCCTACAAGAGGTTATGCACACCAGTAGAGGTCACTTTTCTGCGGAAAAAAATTCCGACCAATCCTCCAATACTTCCACTTACGACATCCTTAATATTGGCAACAATTCCGACACTGAGACCAACCTAGGCGTCATGACGCCTGAACAGGAGGCAGCTCTTGTTAGTGTAATTATGTCTGGCGGGCTTGCGCAAAGTGTGCAAATACCTGCACAAAGAGTTATAGAACCCAATGACGCCTTCGTGGTTACCGAAGTGCCCACAGCCACTAACCTAAATGAGATGAGCATTGCCTACGTGCCACCCATAGAGGACATTGAAGCCAAAACCACTGGCGGTGCGCGCATTCATTCCACTGGGGATAGCACTACTGTTACCCTAGCTTCAGGGGCGGAGCTAAATTTCAAAAGCTCTGGCAGTTGGCGTGTTTCTGATACCGCAGACGGCGGGGTGAGCATTACCGCCGATAACGAAACATTTTATTATGATGCAGGCGGTCAACTTATCTCCACTGAAAATGGCATCAACCCCTTAGTTGGTACTGAAGGCAGTGATGTTATTTACAATAGAGACCCCACCTCCAATGGCAAAACCATTGATGCCATGGGCGGTAATGATACAATTATTAACCACATCGCTGGGGCAACCATTTACGGCGGCTCTGGCAATGACAATATTATTGGCGTGGTAGACAGTACAGTTTATGGCGGAGACGGCAACGACACCATTAACCTTGGCGGCGATGGCGCGCACTATTATACGGGTGAGTCCAATGCCATTGTGGACGCTGGCGCAGGTAATGACCGAGTAACCATAAATGTTGTGCGCAGTAACACCAATATTGATATTAAAGGCGGGGGCGGTGATGATGATTTTACCATACAAACCGGCAGTGATATTTTTGCCCCCAGTGGAAGCAAATCCAACAATAGCCTCAATGTTTTTGCCCTAGATGGACACGTTGTGGGTAATAACCTCACCATTGACGCAGGAGATGGTAAGGATAATGTAAGCCTCCTAGGAGCACGCCAAGATTGGCGAAATATCAACATCACCACTGGTGCTGACAACGACATGGTTACTACCAGCGCGCATATTTATACAAGTGAAACCTTTAATCTAAATACTGGCGATGGCAATGATACTATCAACACCAGAGACGTTACATCTGGAAAAAGCATAAATATCATCGGCGGTGCAGGTGATGATAAAATCCTCATGGAAGACCTTTTCGCTGGTGAAGAAATCACCATTGACGGTGGAGACGGCAATGATACAATTGACATTAGATCACTAGCCAGTGGTTATGTTACATTTAAAGGTGGAAACGGCGATGATGCCCTTTGGACTTCCTCCATTGTAGCCACAAAACAAGGCATCGTAGACGGTGGAGACGGCGATGACCACCTAACCATTGAAGAAATGCTAAATACCACCATTCGTGGCGGTCAAGGTAAGGATAATATCAACGTGCACCTTGCCCAAAATAGCACCATTGAGAACTCAGACGGTGAAGACAATATCAACGTAGATTATGCCATAAATAGCCAAATTTTAGATACCAACGCCCACGTGGGCTATGCCTATGAAGGCGAGGCCTACCAAGTGCAGCATCGTGCAGACGGCACAGTCACCCTTGGCACCAGAATGAAGGAAACTCAAGATGCCCTAGGCAGGCCCATAAGCTATGTGGACCCAGCAAGCATGGTCACTTTAAATAAGGATGACGTTGAAGGAACTAATGAAGCCATAAGGAATGCAAGAACATTGTAAAAATACACTTTTAACCTAAAGCTTTTGCTCGGCATTCCGATAAAATTATATGAAGAAAGATTTCAAATTGTATGATTTTCGGAGGCTATTATGTATTCTGTGACTGATACACTGCAAACTCAAACAGCCCCGTCATATTTAGACGAACTGCTTAAATCTAAGGGTGCGCTACCAAGCGCAAGCCCCATAACAGAGGGGCAAGACAAAGCATCAACGCCCTTAACAGTGGCAAGCTTTTCGCCTCAATCCATTGTCATGTCCAATGCCACCAACGCTCAAGGTGGCCTTTTGCAGTCTGTTATGTCTGCCGCCGCCAATAGCGGTGCAGAAAGTACTGCAGAAAGAACACTTTTTGGCAAACAAGCCGCTACAAATTTAATGCAGACCATGCAAAAAGATTCCTTTGAGCAAAGCTTTACCGACCTCCTCGAAGGGCTTAGAACTGACATTGAAGAATCGGTGGAAGAAACCCTCAACGAAGAAAGTACAGAAACACCCATTGCCGAAATGCAAGTCACCACTGAAACTACGGTGGATGCTAGCGGCAACCCTGTAAGCACAACAGAAGCTGAAGGCACAAGCACTGAAGGAGCAAGCACCGAAGCACCAGCCCCACAAGTAACTACAACTGAGGTAACAGCAGCCCCCGCTGAAGCTACACCAGAAAGTGCAAAAGCACCCACCCAAGAGTCAGTGGATATTTATGTATAAGAGCTAAAAAAACATTAATAGCACGGCTTTTTGAGTTATAAAAACTTAAAAAGCCGTTTTTTTATTGCATTTTTCACCCCGTAAAATCTGCTTCAAAAATCAAGTTGCCCCTGCTTTTACTTGACTTTTTCATATTTTAGTGGCTAGTTAGCAAGCAACTCA
>CAYJNE010000045.1:0-9469 GCA_964371345.1 uncultured Desulfovibrionaceae bacterium
ACGCCGCACCTGCCCAACGGGTGCCACGAAGTGGCATAGCCGTAGCCGAACTTGTGAGGCGTACGGATACAGAGAGCAAAGCGATTGCTGTTTTTCAACGGACTAAGTTGTGGTGATAATGCCCGTATCCAACCAATACCCCTCATCCACCTGCATGGTCTGCAAGCGTATTTCAAGGTCAGATGATTTTACGTTGTTGCCTTGGTTATCCACAATATTTTCAATGTAAAAATCGCCTTCGTCACGGTCGTCATCGTTATTATAAATATCATCATCCATCTGTGCCACATAAAGGCGTATATCCACTTGATAGGGCGTGCGGCCTGCGGCACGGGTGCGGGCATCTTCGCTACTAAAATCTAACAGATGATAACGTGTGGTTGGCCAACGCTCGGCATCAATTTGTCTGTAACCTATGGGTAATAAGGTACTAAATGTTACAGTATGCTCAAGCTCAATGGCCTCGGTATTGGTAACATCCACATCAAACCAAACCTTGGGCTTTAATAATTTGCCTGTTGTATCAAGCTCACCAATATAGCGGGCTGTGGATGATAGGCGTAATTTATTAACATCAAAGGAAAATCCTTCTAAATGACCTTCCGCAAGGGCGCATAAAATGGCCCCCACTACCACGGTAGTCTTGGGGTCTGTAATGCGCCCATGTGCATCGGCAAAGGGGTACCAATTACCCACATGGTATTCACGCATGGGGATGATGCGGTCTGGCGGTACTGGCAGCTTTGCAAGTACTGGGGCAACAATGCCGCTCCACGCACTGGGGCGACCTGTGAGGAGCAGTACATCGCAATCATAAATATGCACTACCTCGCAAAGGGTTGCCAGAGCTGGGCCAAGGGTTGTGCGTATGGTGTGCTCAATGGCCGATGGGTTTATGCGTAACTCCACGTCAAATAAGGAGAAAATTTCACCACTCGGTAAGCTCTTTTGTATGTTTTCTTCCACTGAGGCCACAACTTGGGCTTGGGGCAGAGGGTGGAAAAAGCTTGCAGGAATGTTTATACCTTCAAGGAATGGGAAAATGCTTTCCTCGACATAATCTTCACCTTCCTGAGCTTCTGTTAAGGGTTTTTTGATGAAAAAGTCCCCGATTTTGCAGGTGAAAATTGCCGAAGGGCTGTATGCATCACTGCGTGAATTTTGATAAAGCATCTCGCAAAGGTTAAGCATCCCAAGGGCTAGCGGCACCGCCACTTGGCGCACAAAGCGAGCCCGCAGATTGCGAGCTTCTTTTGAAATGCCAATGGCATCACGCCCGACTAATTGTTCAATTATGGTGCGTGGTTGCACAATTCCTGCCTTGCTTAGGGCAGTACTTAGGTCGTGGATGATGTGTTGAGAAATCATCTCGCGCAAAACTTCATCCCCTGCAATGTTAAAGCCGTCTCTAAACTCCATATGCGGCGTAATGCGGGCAGTTTCGCTCTTTGAGCTTGATAGCTCATAGCTTGCAATGGAAAGGTCCATGGTACCGCCGCCTGTGTCAATGGAGGCAATGCGAATGCAGGGCTTATTGGCATAGTTTGCACGAGTTTTACCAAATAATTCAAATAAATGGTGAGCATCACCATGATACTTAACTGCCAGTTCATTATAGATGTATACAAGCTGTGAGCAGCTTGCTTCGTCCCAATCGCAACGCACTTGCGGGCTATTGCGATAGTCGGACGTGCTATTTTGCTGTTTTGCTTTGATGCCCACATACCATTCTGACCAGCCAAGGGCTTCCCAAACCACACGCACAGCCCAGCTTACCCAACGTTTGAATATACGCCGTTCTGCAACGGGCATGGCTGTGGGCACGGTAAATATGATGCGCCTTAGACGGCGGGGCATATTTGGTAATTCACGCCTTGCCCTTGTGGCGGGGGCGTTTATGGTTACAAGGGCTTGGCTTATGATTTCGCCAACCATAAAGAGCATAAGGGATGAGCGGGTAAATAAGGACTCAAAAGCAGGCTCGCGCTCTTGCTTTTTAAGGGTGGGGGAGCGTTTGAACAATGGCTCATCAAAGCAAGCAAGTGGTGTGCCTTCACGGTTTACTTGCATGGCAAAAAGCCCGCGAGTGACCATTGGTTCACGGGAGCCACCTGTGTTAAAACGCCAAGTTTGTTGCCATGGGCGTTCATCCCACAAATAACGTTTGGGGCTGGACATACCAGTATTGCCTTCTGCACAAACAGTTTGCGTGGCAAGGCGGGAGGCTTCAGGCCCAATGCGCACGGCAGAAGGCCAAGCAAAGGCTGGCATACGCCTACCAGAACGGCGGCTTAGGGCATCATTACCAAAATGAGCTTCTGCAAACTCAATACGAGTTTCAAAGGGGTCACTATAAATATTTTCAGGTTCACTTATATCACGTAATTCAAGTAAATAGCTGTCATTTAGGTTGGTTACACTTTGGGGGAGGGTTTCAACCAAAATGCCCGTAGTGCGTGAGTTACCAATGTCTAAAATTAAATCAACTTCCACTGGTTGGTCACGGTCGGGGTTAATTACTTGAACTCTAAGGCCTTTTATGGCTATGCGTACTATTTCAAGCCATGTTAAATAGGCGGCTAGATGCTCGAGTACGTGTTCATTATCATCCCGCCAAGAGCCACGCCCACGATGCCTTTTGCTACGATAAGCGTCATAGATATTAACAAGCCATTCATCAACCCATGGGGCATTCAAAAACCAAGCATTATCACGTACATGATGTGCCAGTGCGAACATGCCGTGAGCAGAAATATCACGGGGTGAAAGGGCGTGATAATGTTCGCCATTTTCGCTACTTACTTCTTGGTCTGGTGGGTTTTCCACATTGGTATCAAAAACAATGGTTAGATGCAGGGTGTCATCATCGCATTGCGTAAGCCTTGCTCTGGCCCAGTTGGACGGCCCGCATTCAAAACGCTCTCCGCCGTCAGGCCATTTTTGCTCTCTGGTGCGCAAGAAGGGCAGTGGAATCCATTCATTTTGCCATATTTCAAGTACACGTCTGATGTCCATTTCATATTCAGAATCGCAGTATGCACCTGTGATTTGGTCGATAAAGTTATCGGCATCTTGCTCCAAGCAACGCAAATAATGTTGATAGCGGTCTGCATTTTCAGCATTATCTTGCTTTTTGTCCTCTCTAAAATAGCGGCGCAGGCGTGGCAACTCTGCAATGCTTAACTTGAAATCTAAAAATTGTGGGCAACCACCGGGTATAAGACTTACAGATGTATTTTCCATATTATTTCCTATAAAAGCGAGCATCCCAAGAGTTACCTTTGCCGCCCTTTTCCTTACCTTTGCAATTGGTGGAATTTTCATTGCCTGTGCATTGCACCTCTTGCGGCACGTAGGCATTACCACCAGGGCAACGGGCTTGAACTCCGTCCATAATTAACTTTCCAGATGCATCAAACTTGGCTTGTACTCCACCAGAGCAAACAGAGCCATTTTCTTCACGCACAAGACGACGGCCTTGACCATTTTTATCAAAACAATATTCTGCCACAATGGGTTTGCCAGTTCGGGAGTTGAAAAGACCAGTTTCACTACGCCAGCAACCCTCAAGAAAACCTAAATCATTTGTTTCCTTTGCATCTTCTGGAATCTGCATGGGATCATCCTTTTTAGGCTCGGGCTTAGGCTCTTTTTTAGGCTCAGGCTTTGGCTCAGGCTTTGGTTCTGGCTTAGGCTCTGGTTCCTTTTTGGGTTCAGGCTTAGGCTCTGGCTCAGGTTTTGGCTCTGGCTTTGGTTCTTCCTCTGGAGTCATGGCAATAAAAGGTTCTGTGCTTGGGGGTTCAGCCTTTTCTTCTGGTACAACAGGTTCTTCAATAAGCGGTGGAGGCTCCGTTAGGGGGGGCTCTACTGGTTCTGGTGTGGGCTCTTGTATTGGTGGCTCTACTGGCTTACAAAGGGCGGCCTTTTGCTCCAATTGTAGGCGCAAGGCCTCAAGTTCTGTTAGGAGTTTATTTTCCTTAGCCTCGGCTTCGGCTAGTTCTGGCGGTGTTGTAACCGCTGGCATACAAGATGCGGGCAGGTTAAATGGAATTAGGCCCAAGGCACTAAGTAGCAATAATAATAAAAGTAATAACAAGAGTAAGGGTAAAAGCCAGCCTAAACAACCGCCGTAAGCAGGGGCACCAGCGGGGGCGGCTACAGGGGCAATGGGGGTTGCGGCCACGGCAATGGGTGCGGCTACGGCCCCAAGGCGAGTTAAGTCCACAGGTTGCGCACCAACAGTTCCAGGGGCAAAACCCCAATTGATAACCACAGGTTGGTCGCCAACCACCCATATATCGTCTTCATTGGGGTGCTGGAGGGCGAGCTTTAATATTTCACCTGAAAGAGCGTGCTGACTGTCACTATTTTCGGCAAGGCTTGTGGCTTTGGCGTCAATACTTTGGGCTAGGCCAGAAATATGTTGCAGGGCTGTGGCTCGTTCTTCTGGGGTGAGTGTGCTTAATGGTTTTGGAACACTATCACCAGTGATATTGGCGTACCAGTCTACACTCTCACTGCCAGAGCTATCATTGCTATGTACTGGCTCTGCCAAAAGTGCTTTGTGTTCTGGGCCTAGTTTTTCAAGTATGGCCTGAATTTGATGAAAGCAATCGGTTGCAAAAATTCCTTGGCTCGCTAAGGGGCGCATCAGGCTACGCTTGGTGGTGGTAATAAATACACCTGCCATGACTACTCCTTAGGGCTTAGGGTAAAAGGAATGTTATTTGCTTTTAGGAAGGCCACAATATCCTTACTTACTATGGCTAGGCTTGATTGGCGATAAGACTTATCATCCAAAGCAATATAGGTATTTATGCCAACAACTTCGCCATTTTCATTAACCAGCGGCCCACCGCTATTGCCGTGTGATACAACGGCTGTATGAAAAATTATGGGCGGGTTTTGCTCTTGCACCACACTCACAGAGCCTTCAGAATAAACCACTTCTGGTGGAGATACAGCTTTTCCTGCTAGTAAGGCTCTGAAATTTGGATCATTATCGGTAACAGCACCAGGAAAGCCCCAAGCACTGATTTTTTGCGTTCTTGCCACATTAAGATTAAAATTCAAAGGTTGAACGGATTTAACAGGTACTTGTAAGACAGCATAATCTCTACCATTATTACTATCAGCGGCTAGAAGTTTGGCCTCTGTTACAAGTTCTGAAAATTTGCCTATAACGTAAATGTCTTTGCCATTTTCAGTTACATGCGCATTGGTGAGGACTATGCCAGGAGCTATGAAAAACCCCGTCCCAGTGCTTAAATCTTTGCCTGTATCACCAATAATTAGCACCGTGGCTTGCTCAAGACTGTGCGCCATGGGCGATGCTGCTTGCTTGTGCTCGCTGGTGGGGGCAGGGGGCGGAGCCTCAGCCTTGGTGGGTGGCGTTGTAGCACTTGCTGGTGGTGGGGCTTCGGCCTTAGTCAAAGGAGTTGCAGTGCCTACTGGAGGTGAGGCATCATTGGCACTGTGCGGCACTTGCTCTTGTTTTGGAAGTTTGCCCCCTTGGAGTAGTAGGGCAGAGCCTTCATTTTCCAAAAATAGCTTAACATCGCAAGGCTCTTTAGCTAGGGCCTCACGCAGACGCTTGAGTTCATCTTCCAATTTTGCGTTATATTCTAGTTGTTTTTGTACTTCTACATTTTTGGCATCTTGCAAGGCTTGGTATATTTGCCACTGCTTCCAAAAAATCCATGCAAGGAGTAAGAGTAAGGCTAAGAATATTAAGGCACTCCAAAACCATGGCCTTGCATACCAAGCCACCGCAGTGGTTGGTCCTTCTTGTTGATTATGGTCTTGAGCTTCTATTGGGGCTTGATCTTGCGACATATTAAATCCGTAACCGCCTATATATAAATTAACCTAGTAATGCCGCTTCTAAGATGCGATCATTATTTTGAATTTGCGCATCTAAGTCCTGCTTAGTGGTGTCCAATTCTTGCTTAGACGATTGCCATTTTTTAGTACTTTGCACGGCTTTATTTACTTGAGTTTGCCGTTGAGCTGCGTCAGAATTATTTTGTTTTGGCACATGCTTTGCGTAAACAGGGTCATATATATTGGTTTCTGACGCCATAACCTTTTGGTATTCTGTGTTTTTTTCTTGCATATTGTTGTAGGTTACATTCAATATGCGCGAGGTTTCTTGCAGACCTGATTTAATTTCCTCATAGCGGTTGGTAAGCTCAATTTTGGTGATTTTTCCAGCCTGCGCATCGGCAATAACTTTCTTAAACTCTTTATCATAGCACTTAGCCGCAATTTTAGCCGCAGCATTGGCACGGCTCATTTGGGCGGTTTCTGCATCTAACTGACCAGCATACTCACGGAAAAATTCTTTATCACGCTCCCTAACCTTTGAAGTACTATAAGCATGACCACCCACAGCACCCACAGCACCACCTGCGGCAGCACCTACCACGGCACCTTCAGCCTTGCCAGTGCTAAGGCCACCAATCAATGCACCAAGCAAAGCCCCAACCACGGCCCCACTGGTGGTGCTGTCGTTAACGCTTGCTTCATCACGGCGTAGCTCGGCAACGGGGCTATAGCAACTGGGATAATATGCTACATCTGTAGTCTGCGCACCGTATTTGCTGGCACAACCAGTTGAAAAAATAGATAAAGTTAAAATAAATATTATGGGAAAGTTTTTAGCTTTGTTAGAAAAAATCATATGTACCTCATGGGGTTTCATGTACTAAGTGAGCATACTATAATTGGGCTTTTGGGGCAAGAATAGATTTGCCCAAAATCGTGCTTTTGGGTGCTAGCTGACAAATGGATTTTTTTTTGTTAAGTCTTGATTATGTTTACTAAGTATGAACAAGTTATAAATTTTTTGGACGGCCTTGGGCTTTTTCATATGGATTTGACTTTAAGTAGAGTTAAAGACGCATTGCAGGGCTTAAGTCTTCAAAAATTGCCCTTTAGTGTGGTGCAAGTTGTGGGTACTAATGGCAAAGGTTCTACGGCTACATTTTTGGAATCCATAGCCAGAGCCCACGGGGTGCGCACTGGGCTTTTTACTTCGCCGCACTTTGTATCACCTAAGGAGCGCGTACTTTGTTCAGGTAGGCCCTTAGACGAAAAATTATGGCCAAATCTTGCCAATGATATTCATGAAATAGCACCAAATTTAACTTATTTTGAGTTTTTAACCGTATTGGCCTTGCTTGCCTTTGTGCAACATGAGGCCGAGCTTGTTATTTTTGAAGCTGGGCTTGGGGGTAAGTTTGATTCTACCACTGCCATAGCAAGGGATATTATTTGCCTAAGCCCCATTAGT
The DNA here is from genome assembly GCA_964371345.1 of uncultured Desulfovibrionaceae bacterium. Classification (GTDB taxonomy): domain Bacteria; phylum Desulfobacterota; class Desulfovibrionia; order Desulfovibrionales; family Desulfovibrionaceae; genus CAYJAD01. Next base: position 7,295 of record CAYJNE010000045.1, read on the forward strand.
ATGGATCATGAGGCTGTGCTTGGGCATAATTTAACCGCCATAGCTAAGGATAAAGCCGCAGCCATTGGCCCAAGTATGAGTGTTTATTATGCCATGCAGGAAAATGTGGTGCTTCAAGTACTTAAAAGTGTGGCTAAAGAGCAAGATGCCAAACTAATTGCCGCAAATACTGTGCAATTGCCGCAAAATGTGCAATTGGGTTTAAGCGGCCCACATCAAGATATTAATGCAAACCTTGCACTTGCGGTTTGGCAGGATGTATGCACAAGGCTTAAGCTTGAGTATGATGAAGGTAGTATTCGCAAAGGATTACAAGAAGCCTTTATCCCTGGGCGTTTACAGTGTATTAAGCCTATGGAGCAGAGCTTGCCAGCGGCATTACTGCTAGACGGGGCACATAATGAACAGGGGCTGCAAGTGCTTATATCTGCCCTTGATTTGCGCTCTCAACGTCCTGATGTTATTGTTTTTTCGTGCATGTCCGATAAGAATATGGACGCCATGCTGATTAAACTTAAGGAGTTGCGTGGGCTTTGTTATAATTGTCCTTTGATTATTGTGGGTTTACAGAATAATGAACGTGCATTATCCTTGACAGAGCGGCAAGACTTAGTACAGAGTTTTAATGACGATAATGTCTATACATTTGAGAGCTTAAGCAAGGCCCTTGACTATGCATGTGGGCTTACACAGAGTAAGGCCGCACCAGAGGTGCTTATTTGTGGCTCTTTGTATTTGTTGGGTGAGTTTTTTGCCATGTATCCACATTACTTGACCGCCAAGCATAATTGCCAAAAAGGTGAATAATATGAATAAACTTTTTCGTGCTCTACCTTCGGTTGATGTCTGCCTTGTGACGCTGAAAGAGCAATTTGCATTAAATTCCATCCCACACCCGCCACGCCCTTTGCTAAGGGATGCTGTGGTGGAATTTTTAGACTTGGTGCGGGATGATATTAAAAAAGAAAAAGAAAAAGATATAGCTAATTTAGACTTAAATGGTCTTTTGCCTCGCCTTTTTCCATATGTGGTTAAGGCCACACGTTCTCGCTTTTGCCAAGTAATAAATGCCACTGGCGTGGTTATACATACCAATATGGGGCGTTCTGTTTTGGCAGAAGCCGCCGCCAAAGCCGTGGCCGAGGCCGCCGCACAATATACTAATCTTGAACTTGACCTTAGCACTGGCGGGCGAGGTAGCCGCCAAAGCATTGTGGAGGACATACTTTGCCGCATTAGTGGTGCAGAAGCCGCCATGGTTGTAAATAATAATGCCGCCGCCGTACTCTTGGTTTTGGACGAGCTTTGTAAGGGGGGCGAAGTTATTGTGTCTCGTGGGCAATTGGTGGAGATTGGTGGGTCGTTTCGCATCCCCGATGTGCTTGAACGTAGTGGGGCCATATTGCATGAAGTGGGCACCACCAACCGCACCCATGTAAAGGACTATGTTAACGCCATAAATGATAATACAACGGCCCTTTTACGGGTGCATACATCTAATTATCGCATTTTGGGTTTTTACAAGCAAGTTAGCCTTGAAGAAATGGTAGAGCTTGGTAGCGAGTATGGACTACCAGTTATTGAAGACCTTGGCAGTGGATCACTTGTGGATTTAAGCCCTTATGGTTTACCAGATGAGCCAACAGTACAAGCCGCTGTGCAAGCTGGTGTGGATGTGGTGACATTTTCAGGTGATAAGGTATTAGGCGGCCCCCAAGCTGGTATTATAGTGGGTGGAAAGGATTTAATTGAGCGTATGCGCTCAAACCCACTGCATAGGGCTATGCGCTGTGATAAATTTACTCTAGCGGCCCTTGAAGCCACATTGCGCATTTATACCGACCTTGACCAAGCCCTAAAAGAAATACCCACTCTACGCATGATTACCATGCCCGCCGCTGAGCTTGATAAAAAGGCAAATCTTATTAAAGAGCAATTAAGCAAAGAGCTTGTGGATGTTGAAATTTCGCTTAAAGAAGATGTATCTCGAGTGGGCGGGGGAGCATTTCCTGAGCGGGATTTACCAACAACTCTTATTTGCCTAAAGCCAGCTAAGCTTTCTGCCACCAAGCTTAAGGAAGGTCTACTTAGCACAAGCCCGCCATTGTTGGGCCGCTTGGAAGATGATACTTTTTGTCTTGACCCGCGTACATTATTTAAGCAAGACATACCGCA
>CAYJNE010000046.1:0-8006 GCA_964371345.1 uncultured Desulfovibrionaceae bacterium
CTGCGCCCTCTGGCATCACGTTGCACAAGCTGCCTTGTGGCAACACTTGCTAAATGCTTATCAAACACACGCTCAAGCCCTTCTAAACCTTGATCATCAACGCCTACAAAGCCCAAAAGTTGCCCCGCCATGTGCTTAAATGGGTACACTCTTTCATATTCTTGTGAAAGGCCAATACCACTAAGCTTAGCATTACGAATGGCTGTGGCTGTTTGGTCGTCAATTTTACGTGCAATCCAAGTGAATTTGCGTGATTCATTGGAAAGCTGTGCATGTATTTTTTCCACAGGTTGGCCTAAAATAGCCGCAAGCTCATTGGCTGTTGCTGCAATGTCTTGCACTTCAAATGGCCTTGCATAGACAGAGCGACACTCCACAGAGCGGGCTAAAATTTGACCATTTCTATCTTGAATAGTACCACGCTTACCCGTTACCAAAACCGAGGCAATATGCTGGCTTTTGGCTTGGTCTGCTAGGTGCGCACCTTGAATAATTTGCCAGTACCAAGCTCTACCCCATAGGGCTACCCAAAAAAGCACAAAGCCCACAGCCACAAATTGAATGCGGAAAATGCCCCAATTTACCTTGGCAAGCTTTGAGCGCAAGTTTGAGCCTTGTCTTTGCGCGCCAAGGCTTGGTCTTTCATTAGAAACTACTTTTTGCTTATCACGCTTGTTGCGTATTTTTCTCTTAAAAAGCTTCATAATTACTCCGTTTGTAGTCTCTTAACATGCATTATTTAGTGGTATTTTCAGATATATCGCCACGCCAGCGCACCTGACCAATCTTTGGCTGATGTAAGCCAAGGTCTTCTGCCTTACGCCCAAGCTCATGCGGTGAAAGCAAGTATTCACGCTCCACTTCAAGCTTGGCTTGGTGCCCTTGTTTTTTTCTAATATCTACCTGTAATGTATTGATGAAATAGCTTGTGTCCATGCGTTCAATATTAACCCATACCAGCACAAGGCTCATAAACATAGCCGACAATGTTCCAAGAACGAGAAGCAAAATCCAACCGCTACTACCACGCTTCATATGCTTAAGCCTCACAAATTTTTTCCACAGCACGCAGCTTTGCACTGCTAGCTCTGGGGTTTTGTTTTAATTCTTCGGCCTCAGCCACCACAGGTTTTTTGTATAAAATTTTGACTTCTGGCTTATGCCCACATGCACAGCGCATCACATGCCTTGGGCAACGACAACCCTCAGCCCAATAACGTGTAGTTTGCTTAACCATACGATCTTCAAGTGAATGAAAGCATATAACAGCCAAACGACCGCCAACTTTTAATTTTTGCAAAATGGCACTTAAAAAACGCTCAAGCTCGCCAAGTTCGTCATTGACGACCATACGCAAGGCTTGGAAGGTACGAGTTGCGGGGTGATTTCTGGCTTTGGCTCGCCAGGCAGGGGGATAAGCATTATATATGATATTTGACAGTTCAGCCGTAGTATCAATGCTCTTTTTTTGGCGTGCATCCACAATGGCTCTGGCAATGCGGCCAGCTTGTGGGTCTTCACCAAATTTTTGTATTATATCCTTAAGCACTTCAAAACGATCCCGATTAACAATGTCCCACGCAGAGCGTGCACTTACATCCATTTGCGTATCCATACGCATATCAAGCGGGCCGTCACTATTAAAACTAAACCCACGCTCAGGTGTATCAAGGTGCAAGGAAGACACTCCAATGTCTATAAGTGCACCATCCAACGAATCCCAAGCAAGGCTTTGTAATGCTTCTTCAAATTTACTGTAGTGGGTGTGAAAATAGTGCACACTTGCACCATTTGGCATTTCTCTATCAAGCCGCTCCTTAGCAAGGTCAAGGGCATCTGCATCCCTATCCAATGCGCACAGCTCAATATTTTTAGCCGCTTGAAGAATTGCTAAACTATGTCCGCCAAGCCCCAAGGTTCCGTCAAGGTAACGTCCGCCGTCTTTTGGCGAAAGGGCTACCAATACTTGCTCTCGCAAGACGGGAATGTGCACTGAATCACCTTGTGCACGTTGCTCTCCCTTCATAATAGCACCCTTGGTTACAATGAAATTTCCACGTTATTGGCGTTTAGTTCCTCTGCGACATCTTCAAGTTCAGTTGATTCAAAACGACTTTGATCCCATATCTCAAAGCGTTTATCTAACCCCACAAGAACAATATCTTTCACGAGTCCGGCCTCTCGCATGAGCGATTGTGGTATACGCACACGCCCATGCCCGTCTGGTGTAAGTTCTTCAGCTAGCCCTCGTACTTTGCTCATAAAATTACGCATGGCACGAGTTGGGTTTTTAACCTTGGCAAGCTGTTCTTTATTCTGTTTCCACTCCTCAGGTGAATAAGCCACAAGACGCCCATAGAAGCCAGTAAGCACAAAACTCCCTGTATCAGAAATGCTACTTAGCACATCTCTGTAATCCACAGGAAGCATAATGCGCCCTTTGGCGTCTAAGCTTCTGTAATGACTTTTTTCAAATTCGGATGTTTTTACCACTTTCTACCACCGTATACCACGTTTCACCACTTATGACTCAATTCGAAGGTGCTGTCAATAGCTAAAAATGAAAAAGTAAAAAAAATTAATCATTTTTTTGAACGAACATGGAAAATTGAGAACAAGGCAGAACAAGGCAAAACAAAGCAGAGCAAGGTTGAACACTTTGACTTTGTTGGCACTTTATGCCATTATACGTGGCTATTACGACTGTGAATGTAGTTAGACGGCAAAGCTTGCATTGTATTGGAGTACAAATGAATCAATCAATAACACAATATGACAAACCGCATAATACCATTTATATTTTTTGTATTTTGTGTATTGCAACTGTGTTTGCGCTTCATTTTTCTGCCATTAGCTTTCCATATGAAGACTGGATAGACACTTATCTATACCATGGTGCGGCAAGAAGTATAATTACCCAAGGCGAATTTATATCTCATACAAACTATGAATCCTTGGCTCAAATTAAAAACCCAGAACTTACAAAGCAAATCTTAAACTACCCCAATTACGGATTTCAGCTATCCATTGCATTAATGTCTCTATTGCGTGGCGAATTTGATATGCTTAATGGTGTTCTAATCAGTTGTATATTCACCTTACTTTTGGTCTTTGCCTCCTACTATTGCATTTTATACGCCACAAAAAAACGAGCTTTATCTATAATTTTCTCCATGTTTTTAATTTTTCACCCTTCGGTACTAGAGATTTTAGCTCGCCCTCTGGCTGAGTCAGGTTTGCTTTTCTTTTTTGTGGTATCTATTCTTTTAAGCTTGCGTAATCATATATTTTTTGCAGGAGCCATATTAGGATTAGGTTATTTTTATCGTGAGCATGCCCTCATGTTCTTACCCTTCATTTCCATATTATCCCCAAAATGCACATCCATTAAAACGTACATAAAAACAGCCGTGGTTGCACTTGTAGGCTTCTTACCCTTTTATGCCCTTAGATATGCAGGAAAAGCAATATATGCTCAAGGAGGTGGAGACTTTTATTCAGAGGCTTATTCGCAATGGTTTTTTCAATGGCTTACATGGGATGCGCTTACAACTTTTTTTGAAAACGTTCTTATATATGCGCATCATTTAGGGTGGGTCATTTGTATTTTTCTTGCGGTATGCATTGTTTTTTGGAAAAAAATACCAACTTCAAGCCGTAAGTGTATTTTTGTGGGTATATGCATTTCCCTTATTCCGTGTGTGATGTGGAGTGCTAGAAGTTATATTCCCATTCGCTACCAAATTTATTCTATTTTTCTTTTCTATCTTGCTGGTGCAATGCTTATTTCGTCCATTAAGGGAAAAAAAATCCAAACTGGATTTACCCTTGCCTTCATCATAGGCACATTATGCTTTAGAATGTCTCCAGCCATCAACTCAAACTCCATAGAAGCCTTACTTAACCCAAGCGATGTATATGGCAAATATTATGCTCACATTCGCAAGCCTGCTATCATAAACAATACTTTGCCCCCACACAGTGTCATACTCACAAATCATATGTCATCTGCGTATTTGGCGTTTCCTTCACCCGAAATCGTGCAACTTCCAAGCTATGAAACTTTTTTAAAAGGTAAGGATAACAATAAAATAGACGCTATTATAATAGCCAAAGAACAACAAAGCGACTGGCCAAAATCAAAAGAAATTATTGATAATGCAGGTATGACATTTTACTTAACTCATCATATAACACTCAGTAAAAAATATGATATTGAACTATATGTATATGCTAAAAACAAACCGAATACATAATATACTGCTATTTATATAATTTCTCATTATTTTGTATATCCATCCACATGGCAAAACCTATGGATTGAAAAGAGGATATGAACAATAAAACAAAGATATTATACACCTCTTGAGTAACCAACCCAACGTCTGAAACCGCCTCGATAAAAATATATATGAAGAGCGGAATATTGATGAAAGCCAAAAAAATACCAAAGAAATAAAAAAGGGATAATGGGTGAAAATCCCTAATAAAATATTTTACCCCAATACGCAAAAAAAAGCTTTTTAAGAGTAACCACGACACCCTTGGGATGACTTTGCCAATCTTCATCTTAGATTGCTCACCAATATTATAAACAGGCTTAATGGGCACTTCTCTAAGGGTACAATAAGCCATATTCAGCTTTACCAAAATATCATTGGGGCAGCCATAACTTTTATAAATATCATGCAATGGTATTCTTTGCAGGGCATTAAGCGATATCGCCGTATATCCAGTCTGCGTATCAGATACATTCCAATATCCTGAGGCGATTTTCGTTAGAATCGATAAAATAGAATTACCCCAAAAGCGTATTTTGGGAATAATAATTCTAGCTGACTTATGAATTAAGCGATTACCCTTTACATAATCAATGCCTTCATTAATAACAGGTGCAATTATACTTTGTAGTTCACTAGGGTCCATCTGCCCATCGCCAGCCATGACCGCAGTACAATCAATGCCCATATCACGGCACCATTTATATCCAATAGCAATAGCCGCCCCCACGCCTGAATTTTCTTGGGTAATAAGTACGACCCTATCGTCTTCATGTTCTTGATATATTTTATGACTTGAAAATAAAGAATCTTCTCTCGCTATTTCTGCTTTTTCTATTTCGCTTGCTCGACTATAAAAAGTATCTTCTGTTTCCGTGACTGAAGGCTTAGGAATAGGAATTTTCGTGCCCCCAATTTGCATAATTTCTTGAACTACGATTTGAGTATCATCTGTTGAGCCGTCATCAACAACCACAATGCGGTCTACAAAATCTGGCATGGTTTTAATTACTCGCTCAATTTGTGATTCCTCGTTATAGCAAGGCACAACCACAGCTACCGTCTTCCCATTATACATATGAACTCCAGCATCATAAATATTTAATGAATAATTGTACTATTTTGCTAAAATAATTACAAGAAAAACTTAAACCATGCTCTTGCTTTTCCTTAAAACGCAAGCTTGACCAATCAGAAACTTTTATTCATAATTAAGTATATGTAACTTAACGCATATCTACACCCCCACAAGGCTATCAAACAAAAAAATCATGCTAAGTAATAAATACAACAGATATATATTGTTAAATTATTGTTCACTTATTATTGGTGGCCTTTGCGGATTTTCTATCCCCGTTTTAGTAGGCATTTTTTATCCATTGGAAGGTTTGGGGGTATTTAACCAAGCTCTTTCACTATACCTAATATTCTCACAAGTTGCAGCATTTGGCATACATTTATCTGTACTCAAATACACTGCACAGCATACAGAACATGCAGAACTTCAAAAAATTATTATAAGTTCAGGTTTTTTTGGAACCCTAATCATCGCTCTGCCCTGCACATTGCTTATATATTTTTTACGTGATTTTTTTGCCCTGCTATTTAACAGTCAAGCTATGGCTGAAGCTATCATATGGGTTGCGCTTGGAATGTTTTTTACCTCCTTAAACAAAACCCTGCTATTTGCACTAAATGCCTTAGAACGCCTTAACTCTTACGCATTCTATACAAGCATACGCTATATTTTGCTCATGCTAGCCTTAGCTGTACTCATTGTTTTAGACGTACCAGCACCGACTTTATTTGCCATATTTCCAACGGCAGAAAGTATATTGTGCATAATATTACTCTACACCTTAAGAAAAGATATTGCACTTTCTGCCACAAAATTTGCAACTATATTTAAGCACATTTCATTTGGATTAAGAGCTGTAGGCGGACATATCATGCTTCAATTGAACACCCGTGTAGACATAATCTGCCTTGGTATTTTTTTAGATGATGCAGCAGTTGGCATATACAGCATGGCTGCTATCCTCACCGAAGGAGCTTGCCAATTACCTACAGTTTTACGAACCGTATATAACCCTAAAATTATTCAACTGCTTGCAAAAAATGACCTTACTACGTTAGGTACGTTCAGCAAGAAAATACGCAACATCACGGGACTTAGCATGGCTGTTATTTGCGCTGTAAGTGTAGCACTTTACCCCTATATTATACCATGGATTACAGGTAATGCAGACTATGCCCAAGCCCAACCACAGTTTGCCATACTAATGCTAGGCGTTGCCATTGCTTCAGGTTATATGCCGTTAGGATTTTTGCTCATAAATGCTGGTTATCCAGGCAGGCAAACCCAAATGACACTCTTAATCCTAGGGTGTAATATTTTAGCAAATATTATCTTTATACCTTTCTGGGGATTATATGGCGCAGCCATTGGCACATGCATTTCATATATCGTCTTTGTATTGTTATTAAGATTTTTCGCAACAAAGCACCTTGCATTAAAAATATAAACTTTCAAAAAAAAATTTATGTATAATTAACTAATTACTTGCAATACGTGAAAAATTTTGCCATAAGGCTATTGTCACGTGGCTTGATTTAAATTAACAAGCCTCGTGCACCAAAAGAGCAATAAAAAATTATTAACCATAACTAATTGGAAAATATTATGAAAACAAAAATCATCGCCACCATTGGACCTGCCTCAAATACTAAAGAAACAATGACGTCTCTTGTTATGGCTGGAGTTAGAATTTTCCGTCTTAACTTCTCCCATGGCGATGCTTCCATGTTTGTGGACATTATTAAAAATATTCGTGAAATTGAGGAAGAGCTCAACATTCCACTCACCATCATGCAAGACCTTTCTGGCCCCAAAATTCGCCTTGGCAACTTAAAGGATGATAAAAAAATCAACGTTGAAAAAGGTATGAACCTCCTACTTGGGCCAAAAGCAAATGAAACGGACGAACTACCCTACCTACCATTTGACCACGAAGTCATATTGGAAAGCCTTGTACCGCATGACCGTTTGGTTTTGGCTGACGGCGGCTTGCAATTTAATGTGGTAGAAAGGCGTGCTGACGGCCTTGTGCTTTTAGAAGCTCACAACGCTGGCATTATCACCTCACGCAAGGGCCTTGCCCTACCTGGCAAAGCCACCAAGGTTGCCGCCCTAACTGAAAAAGACCGCACCGACCTTGCTCAAGGGCTTATCCTTGGCATTGATGCTGTGGCTCTATCTTATGTGCAAACACCTCAAGATGTTATTGATGTTAAAAACATCCTCATGGCCGCACGCAAAAGTATTCCTGTTATTGTTAAGCTTGAGCGTCAAGGTGCTGTGGATAGGCTTGATGAAATTTTACGCGAAGCTGACATTATCATGGTTGCCCGTGGTGACCTTGGTGTTGAGTGCCCACTACCTCAGCTTCCAGGCATTCAAAAGCGCATTATCAAAGCTTGTAACAAAGCTTCAAAGCCAGTTATCGTAGCCACACAAATGCTACTTTCCATGGTTGCAAGCCCTGTGCCCACCCGTGCAGAAACCACTGACGTTGCAAACGCAGTACTTGACGGGGCAGATTGCGTAATGCTTTCTGAAGAAACAGCCATGGGCAACTTCCCCGTGGACACTGTGGCATATATGCGTGAAATTACAAAACAAGCTGAACAAATTTTACTAGAACGCCACGAGCTAAAAGAACCAGA
>CAYJNE010000046.1:8106-9442 GCA_964371345.1 uncultured Desulfovibrionaceae bacterium
GGTGGGCGTTCAAGGGGCACAAACCTTGTAAAAGTATATTGGAAGTAAGTATGGCTAAAAAACGTACAGAAAACGTTCCAGGTAATATTAGTGAACAATATTACCAAATTAGTTGCGACATAATAAGCTCGTTTCCTAAGTATCGTATTCCCGTTGACCTTTATGCATTTAAGGAAGACATACTTGTTCTTGTGCCCTATAGCCGCAAGGGCCAACGCTTAACCAATGAGCAAGTGGAAGAAGTGCAAACTCTTTGCGCCGCAGGCTTGCTCTTTGTTTCACGCTCAGACCACTCCATTTATTCAGAGCACATGGTTAAGCAGCTTGACCTTGTTTTGCAGGATGCGAATTTAAAAGACTCTGAAATAACAGATATTTGTATGCGGGCTCTAGTGCTAAACTTTGACGCATTTGCAGAAAGTCCTGTAAAGTCGGTCTTTGATCCTCTGTACAAAGCTCTTATGGTTGTGACCGAGTGGCTATGGCACGATAAGCATAGGATGAAATATTTTATGCGCCGTCTTTATAGGCCATATAAACAGTCACACCATGCCATTAATACTATGATTGTAGGCCTTTGGTTGTGGCTTGAAACAACGTCCAAAGACAATGCCACAAAGCGTAATTTTGACCGTGTGGCCCTAGCTTTGCTCTTGCACGACATTGGCATGTCTAAAATTCCAAACTTTATCTACAGCAAATCAGGCAAAGTAACCAAAGATGAGCGTGATAAAATCGTCATGCACCCCTTCTTAGGCTATAAAGTTATGCAAAAGCTTGATTTAGCCTTTGATGAGCTTACAAGATGCATCTTGGAGCATCATGAAAGATTAGACGGATCAGGCTATCCACAAAAAGCCAAAGGGGAACAAGGCATTAGCACCCTTGGACGTCTTTGCGCTGTGGCCGATGCTTTTTGCGCAATGATTGGTGAAAGACCCTACCAAACCCCCAAGGGCATTGAAGTTGCCGCCAAAGAGCTTATGGAATCATCAAAGCAATTTGATAGAAAATATACAGCCAAGCTTGTTATGGCAGTCATAGCAAAAGATTTAGGCGTTGCCACTGCGGAGCAAAAATAAAACTTAACTTTATGCAAAGGGGCTAACATGAAACTGGACCCCACAAAATACGCCGACTGGGAACTTGCTGCCGCAGCCGAGGCTAATATGCCTCCCATTATGACCATTGCCAAGGACATGGGCATTGAGGAGCAGGAGTTCCTTCCCTATGGGCATTTAATGGGCAAGATTGACTATCAAAAACTGCTCACACGCCTGAAAAACAAGCCCAATGGCAAATATATTGACGTAACCGCCATAACACCAACCCCACT
>CAYJNE010000047.1:0-9281 GCA_964371345.1 uncultured Desulfovibrionaceae bacterium
CGCCTGTGCTTGGTGTAGGAGTGTATTGTAATATCGTGAATGTTCAGCATGATATATTATATAATATCTTTATGTTGTATGTCTATATTAATGGCAAAATGTTTGACGCTGAGGAAATTTTCTTTTATATTCACAACATATGAAAAATATGGTTTTTGCCCTAGTCTAAGGAGTATGTAAAATGGCACAAGAGTTTGATTATAAAGGCTTTTCCGCGGAAAAATTAGAAGAGCTTTGCCATGATTCATATGGTGAACAAAGTATAGCTAGAGATAAATACTGGACAGTATCAGCCTATTCTATGGGGCAATTTATTCGTGAGTATGCTGATATTCCTGCCACTGTGCCGCTACCTTGTTACTCTGCACACGGTATGGATTATGATTCAATTACAGCACCACATGAAATTAATAATGATGCGGCGTTTTTTCTTTGTTACAACTCCAATAAAGATAAGTCTTACAGGAAGTTAAGCTCAAAGCCTTGCTATATTGTACCCATGCCAATGCCATGGCTACGCAGGAAGTATAAAATGGAACAGTCTCCTGCTGCCAAGGGGACCATTGCGTATTTTCAACACTCAACGCCAGAAATTAATTTTTTGGATGATCTTAGAACAGTAGTAAATAATTATATTGATGAATTATTGCTGTTGCCAAAAATTTTACACCCCATTTGTGTGTGTTTGCATATGCACGATGTGCGTAAGGGCGTGCATAGATTATTTTTAGAGAGGGATATTCCAGTATATACAAGTGGAAATGTATTTAACATAAAGTTTTATAAAGAATTTTATGATATGTTATTGAATTTTGCATATTCAACATCTGCGGCGATAGGAAGTTATACTTTTTATTCCATAGAAGCTGGTATTCCATTCTTTCTACATGGTGAGGAAAAACTTTATTATAACGTGGGAGATAGTGGTATTAAAAAAGGCGTATATGGTGATAGGGTGTCTTTGATAAAAAAGAATTTACATTCTACGTTTGGCACTTTTTCGTCAGAAATAACTACCCAACAACGTAAGACAGTGGATTTTTTCTTGGGTGAAGGTTGCGATGTTATATCTCCTGAAAAACTGAAAAATAAGATTTTTACAGCATTGCAGGGTTAGGAGTGCTTTTTAAAACATATCTGTTGTGAGGGGAGTGCCTTTTTTTACATCCGTACGGGATTTTTTGCCGAGCACTTCATCTAAATGACGTGTATGCAGGCCGTGCCCTGGCCTAATACTACGCACATTTTCTACTGTAAAAACTTCACCCGCCTTAATGTCCTTTACTACAAAAAGGGAGCGGCGAAAGCACAGACTGCTTTGTTCTTTTTCTGTGCGCTCATATGATATTTGCCCCAGTGCTTTTTCAACAATACGAATGTCTTCAACCATTTGCTTGAACTCTTGCGGTTCCATGCTAAAGGCCGCATCCGGCCCCCCGTCAACACGGGCAAGGGTGAAGTGCTTTTCAATAACCGTTGCACCCAAGGCCACAGCTGCAATTGCTACGGCAGACCCCATGGTATGGTCGGAAAGACCTACGGGGCAATTAAAGGTTTTTGCCATATGCGGTATGGTATGCAAATTAGCTTCTTCCACAGGGGCAGGGTAGGATGAGGTGCATTTTAGAAGAGTTAAGTCTGTGGTACCATTTTCTCGTAAGGTTAGCACTGCCTCTTCAATCTCCTCTAATGTTCCCATGCCAGTGGACATAATAACAGGCTTTTTGGTTTGAGCCACTTTTTTTAAGAGTGGAATATCCACCATTTCAAATGATGCTATTTTGTGGCGAGAGACCCCGCATTCTTCTAAAAAATCTACGGAAGTAGCATCAAATGGGGTGGAAAAACAATCAATCCCCAAGTTTTTGGCAAAGGCCATGAGGCGTGGCGTCCACTCCCAAGGAGTATAAGCCTCTTGGTAGAGTTCATGCAGGGTGCGCCCATGCCAAAGGGTGTCTTTGATCTTAAAATACTCATTGTCACAAGGAATTGTAAGCGTATCAGCTGTATATGTCTGCAATTTAACAGCATTGGCACCAGTTTTGGCGGCCGCTTTGATTATGGCCTCTGCGCGCTCAATGGAGCCATTATGATTGGCGGAAATTTCTGCTATGATGTAAGTGTTATTCATATATTATTTATTTTTTTGATAAAGTACGCACGGGGGTATCCCATCCATGTTTCTTGATTAAATGGAGAAAAGGCTTTTTGTCCTTTGAGTAATGGAAAGACCCATGCCCATGCTGTGGCGTAGATTCAATTTCTTCATTCAATAAGCTATTCATATTATCTATAAAAAGTTTTTCAATTTCATGTGACAATGTGTTGTATGAGTTATAAAGGGTTTCATTTTGTAAATCAAATTTAACTTCTTTTTGTAGTAAAATGTCTCCAGTGTCACAACCTTCATTAATTTTGTGTATTGTAACCCCTTTGGGGGTATCATCAATCCAAGACCATAAGTTAGGGTCAGCACCTTTATTCCAAGGTAAATACGAAATATGTAAATTTATAAGCTTGCCATTAAACCAGTCAATTTCTGGTTTTCTAATAATATTCTTGAATCGATAGGATATACCAAAATCAAAATTTTGGTGTTTTAATAAATCCACTGTAAATGGAGCTTCGGTTCTAAAAATAGTATGGCTGGCACTAAGTAGTACATTTTCAATATTTTCACATTGAGGGCCTAAAAATAAAATGTGCATTTACATTTCTCTCATGCAATTAGTGAGGCGTTGCAAACTATTTCCATCAATGGGAGATGTTTTTATTTGTTGTAATATGCTCTCATACATTTTGGTTGTAAGAGCCTCCTGCAATGAAACATCGCCTAAATGACGAGCTACATTTCTTGCATCAAGCCCAACTACAATATCGTGCTGATTTTCAGCAATTTCCACCGTCAAAAATGGTACGCCAAGACAACATAATTCCCAGCAGGTGCTACCCCCTGCACTAATACACAAATCCGTATTGAGAAGTAAGTCTGGCATATTATGTACATTTTCTAATATATCTATTTTGGCAGGGCAGCTTTGCAAAGTGTTAAGTATGCTTTCTTTTTGCATGGCTCCTTTTATGATACAAAGTGTTTTACCTTGCATTTCAGGAATAGTAAAATAAGGAGCTATTTCGTATAAATGTTTGGAAAAATCGCCCCCACCAAGGGTAAGCAATATATTTTGTGGTGTTTTGGAGTATGTGCGATTTTTTGCTTTTTCCCTTGCTTCAATAAATTCTTGGCGTAAAAGTACATATTCAAGGCCAAGGAGTTGTTGCCCAATGTTTCCATTATATTTTAATTTTTCAGCGTTAATATTTTGATTTAATAAAATATCGCATGAATATTCTGGCAAATGTGCATAATCATCGATGACTAAAAGCTTATGCCCAGCTGCTTGCACAGCTTTTTGGCATTCAAGCGTAAAGTGATAGCCGTCTAAGACCACCCAAGAATTTTGTGGGGCAGCAGCAAGGCTTTGCATAAGTTCTTCATGATTTTCTTGCTTTGGAATTTCACCAAGTAATGGGAAAAAATCTATACTTTCTTTGGCAAGCCTTTCTTCCACCCAAGGCACCTGAATACGGCCCATGAGCGTACATGCAATGCCTAACTTCTTTGCCCACTGAGCAAGAGCAAGGCAGCGCATAACATGGCCTGTACCTATGGTGGGTGAGGCATCAGAGCGGATGATGAGATGCATTACTTTAACCCTTGCAACTCTGCCAATTTTTCTGCCAATAACCAATCATCCTCTGTGTCAATATCTATAGCTCTTTCGCTAGGTATAGTAATTAAACTGACATTATCTTTTATATTTAGTTCTTCTTTCAAAAAGGCACTGACATTAAAAAAATAAAGTTGTCCTGCATCAATATAGGCATTTGGCATATCTTGAGAACGCATATTTATTTTTTCTGGTGGGAACAAGGATTTAATATTGCCACATTTTTCCTCAATTACCACTTGATAAATAGGAAATGAAATTTTTTGTGCAGTATAAGCAAAATTTTTTCCAGATAACACAAGCTCATATCCTTTTTGGATATCTTGAACTGTTAGCATAGGAGCTGTAGGATATATATGGGCAAAGTATTCATATTTACCAAGTTTGCTTAAAGCCCACTCAAGCATATGTTTTGCAGCTTTGTGTGCATGGGTAAAATCATCAGCTAAGTTTGCTGGGCGTAAAAATGGTACTTCTGCACCGCAGTTTTTAGCAATTTCTGCAATTTCTGCATCATCGGTGCTTACTAAGACATGCTCAAAGCAATTTGATTTTAATGCTGCCTCTATAGGCCAAGCAATCATAGGTTTTTTGCAAAATGGGCGAATATTTTTACGTGGAATGCGCTTTGATCCGCCACGGGCGGTAATTATGGCTATACTATTTTTCACGCTAAAGCCCTATGCAATTCTCTTAAAACCAGTGATAGCAGGTTGTCCTAAAAGTCTTTTATGAATGTCACCAGCTTTTTTTGATTCACCAAGTTTTGTAAAGCTACGTTCACAAGCTAGAAGATATGTATTTATATTATCCTCTGTATGTGCATCCATAAGATAACAAAGGTTTGATGCCAATATACCTTCTTCTAACATGCATTGAATAAAATAAGCCTTGTAGGCAAGAAAATTCTCATCATCAAACGAGAAATGACTCATGGCTTCCATACCGCCTGCATGGGTAGTAAAACCATTCTTTGTGCCCATCTCTACCCAAGCTTGCATAATACGTTTACCAAAAGTAGAAAATTTATGATATGGTTTACGTTTTTGATATGCTTTAATGGTTGCTAAAGCTGCAGTTGGGCCAATGCGCTCTGTCCAGTTTGTAGATGAAATAAAGGTTTTTTGTGCCGATTGCATAATATTGCCTTTACCTATAACAGCGGCTATGGCGTAACCATTGCCTAAAGCTTTTGAAAATACAGCCATATCTGGTGTAGTCTTATGTAAAATTAAGTGTGAGCCCCCTGTGCAATAGCGAAAGCCAGCTGAAACTTCATCCATAATGAGCACGGCACCAGTAGCATCTGCAATGGCGCGCACACCCTCAATAAAACCATCCTTTGGCATTTCGGAGCGAATTGGCTCCATGACAATGGCAGCAAGATTTTTACCGTGCCGTTCGGTAATAGCCTGTAATTCTTCTAATTGATTATAGCGGAAGGTATAGTTTGTACCCAAAAGACCACGAGGCACACCATTTGGCTCAAGGCCAGGAAGGAGGTGACCGTCTAATGCAGCATCTTTTGCTAAATTAGCAGCTAAGTACCAATCTGACCAGCCATGATAACCACAACATGCTATGACATCACGCCCTGTATGGGCACGAGCAATACGCACGGCCACAGACAGAGCCTCACCACCCGTGCGTGTGAAACGCACCATGTCTGCCCAAGGATGTATATTACATAAAAGTTCTGCGAGCTCTACTTCTTCTGGACAATTTAGTGATGATCCAACTCCTTTTTTGATACTCTCAATTACAGCATTGTCCACTTCATCGTCAGCATATCCAAGTACACATGCACCAATTCCAGCGATGGACATGTCCAAATATTCTTTATTATCCAAATCCCAAACTTTTGCGCCTTTAGCTTTGGAGTAGTAGCCTGGCCATACACCTAGCGAATATAGGTCGGGGCGTTTGGATAAAAGTTGAGTCATACCCGGTATTTTGGAATTAGCTCTTTTTTGAATATCTTGAGAATTTGACATATTATTTGTTCCAAAGTGCTGGATTTAATAATTTTGCTTCTTGGGGAGCATATATTTCATCAATCTGGTTAAGAAATTCTTGCACATTACAATTATTTTGCCATGAAATATTAGTGTTTTCTTGCACCTGTGTACTTGTTTCTGCACCAAAAATCAAGAAAGATTCAGGCTCGCAGTATTGCATCCAAGCAATGGCCGCTTGGCTTGGTGTGCAAGCATACTTTGTACATAAAGTTTGAAATATTGAAATGGGCTCATTTAGAGCAGTA
The DNA here is from genome assembly GCA_964371345.1 of uncultured Desulfovibrionaceae bacterium. Taxonomy (GTDB): domain Bacteria; phylum Desulfobacterota; class Desulfovibrionia; order Desulfovibrionales; family Desulfovibrionaceae; genus CAYJAD01. The sequence goes on from CAYJNE010000047.1 coordinate 5,995, forward strand.
AGATGAGTAGGTAAATTTTTAGGCGGCATGCAAAGTACGCCTTGTAAAAAAACTGAGCGGATGTGAATTTCCTTATTCAATTTTTTTGCTAGCTTAAAAACACCAGCCTTAATAAAACGTCTATCAAGAAGTGATGACGGAACTTGTACTACTTGAATAAGTGGATGTTCTAAGGCTTGTAGGGCAAGGTCTGGAGAGTAAATAGAAATTCCAAGATGATTAATCTTACCTTGTTCTTGTAATTTTTTTAAAAAATCACCCTGCCAAGCGTTCAGTAGTGGCAAATAGTCTTCATGGTGTAACATAAAGCAATATAAGGATGACACACCCATATTTTGCAAAGAAGTGTTAAAGGCCCTAAGTAATAATTGCTCGTCTTGTAAGTTATTTGAAGCAACTTTTGTAATGATTTTGGCTTTTGATTGAGCTTTTAGAGTTTGTAAAGCTTTGCCCAAAATTTGTTCGCTAACGCCATATATTTGCGCAGTGTCAAAATAGGTAATGCCAGTATTGAGTGCAGTTGCTACTATTTCTGTAGCAACATCTTGGTCTGGTTGCCCTTGAGTATTAGCAATGCCGTAAGGCATGCCAAGCTGTGCTGTCCCAAGAATTATTTTATTTGCCATAGCTTTTAGGAAATTATTTTACTTTGTTTTTTAAATTCAGAAGCCAATAAACCATAACGGATGCAGTCTTCTCTTTGCTCATCAACGTTAATCACTTGCTCGCGCAAAACGCACTCTTGTGTAAAACCATTTTTTTGAAAAATACGCTGCGATTCTATATGGCTTGCATAATGCCCACCTGTAAGTTTGTGTAAGCCTAATTCAGTAAAGGCGTAATGGCAAACCGCATGCACGGCTTCTGTAGCATAGCCTTTTCCTTGTGCATTAGGGTATCCAATTATAAAGGAAATATCAGCAGTTTTGTAAATTTGGTGTATACCGTTGAGTGTAATACTGCCAATATGGATATCAGATGATTTTTCAAAAATGCCCCAGTGTCTTTTTGTGACAGTATTTTTAAGGCATGAAGTGATATATTCACAAATTCGTTCATATGTTTGAGGAGTATGGCGTATTTCTAAATATTTTGTGACCTCAAGGGAATTAAGCCACTTTTCATATGCTGGTGTTATATCTTTTAATTGCAAAGCTCTAAGCAAAAGGCGTTTACTATATATATTGTTTTTCATTGTATAGTCCTTAATAAATCTTAAGATACTCTTAACACTAGACTAATTAGTTGTTGCCGTTTTCAATAATCTGTTACGATTCTTTTAACTCCACTTTGCGATAAACACCAGTTTTCATAGGATTATCAAAATTCAAGCCCATGCGTTTTGCCAAGTTGCTCATATTAGTATTTACACAATCAACAAGTTCGTCATCAGGCATCTTGGTCATATTTACATAGAAATCCTGCCTATCACCTGCATGAAGTAAAAAGTTTTCTTCATCTGTGATAACACCCATTTCTATAGCTAAGTCATACATTTTTGTGCCTGGTAGGGGTAGCAAAAAACCAGCGGAGGGGAATATTCCGCACTCTTCGCATAAATCTAGTGTAGCCTTGATGCTTTGTGGTGTTTCTTGAGGGTACCCAAAAATAATACTTGTTAGTGGGGTAACACCTGCTGCGTGCAATGCATGAGAGTTAATAATGGTTTTTTTGTGGTCGATTTTTTTGTTCATGGCCTTTAGGATGTCGGCATCGGCATTTTCAATAGAAAAAGAAACGCTTGTACAGCCAGTATCCCGAAGTTGTTCTATTAAAGGTATATCTTCTTTTCCAAAAAGATTGCCTCGTGAAGTGGCTCTCCATGATGTTTTGAAGGGTAGTTTTTCAAGAGCAAGAGCCATACGCTCTACTGAGGGAATGTCTGGAAATGAGAGCTCATCCCAGAAGGATATTAGTGTTGCGCCGTATTGCTCAGTTAACCTGACAAATTCATCCATGATTATAGATTCAGAGTACTTGCGGTACGGTTTTCCTTTGAAAACATGGTAGCAAAATGTACAATTGTGAGGACAACCACGGGCGCCATTTAGAGGCATGTGTATTTGATTTTCTTGTTCTGCGACAGTTTGTGCCATGGAGATATTATTATAGCGCGCAACATCAAACATATTCCAATCTGGAAAGCCAATATCATCTAAATTTGGTATAATTGGGCGATTTGCTGTGGTTACAAGGGCATCGCCTTCCATATAGCTTATGCCAGCAATGTGCTTCCACGGTTGCTTGCAGCTTAAAGCTTCAAAAAGTTCTACCACCGTAACGTCGCCTTCGCCCATAACGGCAATGTCGACCTCTGTTGTGGTAAGAAGGATTTTAGGAATGGTTGTGGCAACAGAATTACCAGATACAATTACGCATTTTGGTGAGGATTCACGCACCAACCTCGTAACACGTTTAACCTCGGCATATCCTGTCACTATACAACCAACACCACAAATATCATATTCTTTATTGCGTAAAAAAGTTTCAACGCCAGCATCGTCCATCTCATGCAAATCTAAATCTAAAAAATCATATTCAAAGCCAGCATTTTTAAGTGCATGCATTATATACGCTAAGCCTACAGGCGGATATTTTGCTTTTGCGCCAGGGCGTAAACATGGGTTAATTAAAAGAATACTAGGCATAATTATTTACCTCGACGTTATATAATAAACTGTCATATATTTTATTAGCTTGCGTATTATTTAAGTCAGGCCACAGTGGTAAGGTTAATATTTCTTGAAACTCTTTTTCCGCCACAGGGCAAAGGCCTTGTTTATAGCCAAGTCTTTGGTAATATGGATGTAAGTATACAGGCATATAATGTATGTTTACGCCAATACCAGCATCACGCATAGCTTTGAATTTTATATCTCTATCTTGAATGCGTACCACATAGAGGTGGTAGGCGTTCAAGATGTTGTCTTTTTGTGCGAGGGGGCGAACATCAGTATTTGCAAAGGCTTTGTCATATTTTTGAGCCAAGATATTTCTTTGTTCAATCCATTGCGGAAGCTTTTTTAACTGGCTACTACCAAGGGCGCATTGAAAATCTGTTATACGGTAGTTAAAGCCAAGCTCTTGCATTTCATAATGCCAGCCGCCAGTTTTTTCACGTTCAAAGGCGGTAGTGGTGATACCATGCCCCCTAAAATGACGCATTTTTTCATCTAGTTTTGCATTATTGGTGATAGCCATACCACCTTCGCCAGTGGTCATATTTTTTACAGGGTGAAAACTAAATACGCTAATATCAGCCAGCGTTCCCACCTTGCGGCCTTTAT
>CAYJNE010000048.1:0-5452 GCA_964371345.1 uncultured Desulfovibrionaceae bacterium
AACTCTGCTGCCTATGATAAATGGTTTAAGGCTAAGGTTTTAGAAGCCATGAATCAAAAGGAAGAAATACCCTTTGATGAAGGAATGGATAATATTGAGCAAAAGCTTGGTCTTTAATTATGCAGATAGTTCTTACCCCTGCGGCTGTTCACGATATTGAAAATATTGTCGCCTATATTGCCAAAGACAATAAACAAGCCGCACGCAAATTGCACGACAACATAAAAACCAAGGTGTATGGCTTAACGGACTTTCCCCTTGCCCACAAAGAAGGCCGAGTTCACGGTACAAGAGAAATGGTGGTGCATCCACATTATGTTGTTGTTTATAGCATTTTGAAAAATAAAATTAAAATTTTACGAGTACTACATACTGCCTTGCAATGGCCTTAGATTGATTTTTTGGGCAGTTAGTAGCTTATTTCTAGTGTGGCAGATTGCACGGCAAAACAATAATCCAAACAAAAAGCCCTAAGTCTTAAACTTAGGGCTTTTTATAAAGCATTTAGGTGGTGCGAAAGAGGAGAGTCGAACTCCTACACCTTGCGGCGCTAGGTTCTAAGCCTAGTGCGTCTACCAATTCCGCCACTCTCGCACTCGGTAGTATTTAGAGTGCTTAAGCCTTCTTGTCAAGTGTAAAAAATTCCTTTGGGCATGATTTTTTTTATGCACTGCATATGCTCTTTTGGGGTGGCCTGCACAAGCCTTAAAAAATAATAAAATTTATTTGTTTAATTTTCAGTGTGTTATTTGTTTTTTTAAAATTTTATAAAAATTTTTTAGAAAAAATCACGCATAATTTCAAAAGGCTAACGGAGCAATGCGGCTTTGCGCTACATGGATTTTTTTTTCAATTTAGCGTATATTCAAAAAAGTGGTGTTCATGCTTAATCTTAGGTGAAAATTTTATTTATATATATTTTTTTGCGGTGCTATTTTGGTGCCGCTGTCATTTTATCATACAAGAGAGGTTAGGAGTTTATGATTTCAATGCCAAAAAATCTTCCACATCCGGCAATTTCGGCTAATACCGAAGTTGTGCTTAAAAAGCGTTATTACCATACCAATCCGGAGACTGGAAAAGTTGAAGATGCACGTGATTTGTTTTGGCGTGTGGCTTCTGCAGTAGCTAAAGAGGAGAAAAAGTACAATAAATCTCCATACAAAGCAGAAGATGTAGCCCGTGAATTTTATGATATGATGATACAGTGGAAGTTTTTGCCAAACTCCCCAACCATTATGAATGCTGGTACCAATTTAGGTCAACTTTCGGCTTGCTTTGTACTACCCATTGGCGACTCCATTGAGGAAATTTTTGACGCTGTTAAACATGCGGCTATGATTCATAAATCTGGCGGCGGTACTGGATTTTCCTTCACCCGTATTCGCCCACAGCAAAGCAAGGTGGGTTCTACTGGTGGCGTAGCCTCTGGGCCTGTGTCATTTTTGCGTATTTTTAATACTGCTACCGAGCAAATTAAGCAGGGCGGCACACGCCGTGGGGCCAATATGGGCATTTTGCGCATTGACCACCCCGATATTTTGGAGTTCATCAAAGCCAAGGAAAAGGAAGGCGATTTTAATAACTTCAACCTTTCCGTGGGCCTTACCGAAGCCTTTATGCAAGCTGTGGAAGATGATACAGAATATTCGCTTATTTCACCAAATAAAGGTAAAGAGTGCGGTAAATTACGTGCCCGTGAAGTCTTTGATATGTTAGTAAATAAGGCTTGGGCTTCTGGTGATCCTGGTATCGTATTCCTTGACCGCATAAATAGGGATAATCCAAACCCCGACCAAGGCGAAATTGAGTCCACCAACCCTTGTGGTGAGCAACCACTTTTGCCCTATGAAGCTTGTAATTTAGGCTCCATAAACCTAGCCCAATTTGTGAATGGCGTTAAGGGTAAAGACCAAGATAAGCCCGTTGACCAACGCATTGACTGGAAAGAGCTTGCAAGGGTTATTCATTTATCTGTGCGCTTTCTTGATAATGTTATTGATGCTTCGCGCTTCCCGCTGGAGAAAATTACCGAGCGTGTGCATCTTAACCGCAAAATCGGCCTTGGGGTTATGGGTTTTGCAGATATGCTCTTTAACTTGGGCATTGCTTATGATTCCGCCGAGGGCCTAGCCTTGGGTGAAAAGGTCATGGCCTTTGTTAATGACGAAGGGCACAACGCCTCTAAAGAATTAGCTAAGGAACGTGGGGCTTTCCCATCCTACCCCACATCTATTTTTGCTAAGCGCAAGCAAGGCCCATACCGTAACGCCACTGTTACCACCATTGCGCCTACTGGTACTTTGTCAATTATTGCAGGTTGTTCCTCTGGTGTTGAGCCACTATTTGCCCTTTGCTTTACTCGCAATATCCTTGACGGTGAAAAGCTAGTTGAGGTTAACCCATACTTTGAAAAAGCCCTTGCCAATGCTGGTGAGTACAGTGTTGAGCTTATGGAAAGTGTTGTGGAAAAGGGTTCCATTCAAGATATGGAATTTTTGCCAGCGCAAATGCGTAAGGTTTTTGTGACCGCCATGGACATTGACCCAGAATGGCACTTAAAAATGCAGGCCGCATTCCAAAGGCATACTGATAACGCCGTATCCAAGACCGTTAACTTGCCAAATTCCGCCACAGTTGAAGATATTTATAATATTTACTGGATGGCCTTTAAGGAAGGTTGCAAGGGCGTTACTGTGTATCGTGACGGTTGTAAGTCTGTGCAAGTTCTTGCCACTGGCGAAGGCCAGAAAAAACAAGACGGTGTTGGCGAAACCGCCCAAGACGTTGGTGCTGTGCGCAAGCGCCCAGACGTAATACGTGGCTTTACGCACAAAGTTCAAACTGGCCTTGGTGGGTTATATCTTACTGTTAATGAAATTGACGGACATCCCTTTGAAGTGTTTGCAACTATTGGTAAATCTGGCCGCTCCACCACTGCCAAGGCTGAGGCCATAGGTCGTCTTGTGTCCTTACTGCTTCGTTCAGGCGTTAGCGTGCGTGAGGTAGTAAGCCAAATTAAGGGCATTGGCGGTGAGCATCCAGTATTTCGTGGTAAGGGGCTTTTGCTCTCCATTCCTGATGCCATCGCTTGGGTGCTTGAGCGCAATTACCTAAATGGAGCAACTGTTAGTGATGCTGTAGTGCCACTTGACGGTAGTGTTTGCCCTGAGTGCGGCGATGAATTGACCTTCCAAGAAGGTTGTCACATTTGCCAAGCTTGTAGCTTTACCAAGTGCGGTGGGTAGTGTTTGAATAAATCACTACAAAGATGCACCCAATGTGGCGAATGTTGCCGCAAGGGTGGCCCACTGTTACATATAGAAGATATGCCCCTTGTTTATGAGGGGCATATCTGTTTATCCAAGCTTGTGACCTTGCGCAAAGGCGAGCTTGCCCACGATGATGTGACTGGTTGCCTCACTCCCTTAACCCAAGATGTAATTAAAATTGCTGGAACTAAAGAGCAAGACTATGCTTGGCATTGCGTCTTACACGGGGCTAATGGTTGCACACTTCACCCCTTGCGTCCTGCCCAATGCGCGGCCCTTTATTGTGGGGATACCTCAGCACTTGAGGGCATGTATAAGCATGACTTAGCCACTCGTGAGCATATTTTTGCAAAAGCGGGACATGCTAAGGTTCAATATGGCTGGTTTGAGCTTGCTAATGCCCATGCAGAAGAATGTTCCTTTGATGTTTTGGCAAAGCTTGCCGCAGATTATAAGCATAATCAGGAAGATATATTACAGATGTTGCGCTATGACTTGGCCTTTCGTGAACTCTGCGTGCAAAAGGCCCATGTTCCAGCGGATGTTTTAGATTGCTTGTTGGGTCGTAATTTGGGGCAGTTTTTATATAGCTTTGGCCTAGAAGTGAGGGGTAAGAGCCTTGCACAAGTGGGCAAAAACTTTCATGAAGTTTAATCTTACTTTTTGAGCCTGCCACGTCTTTTGGGTAAATGTTTTCTTGCCGTGGGTCTTTTATGTTCTGGCCCTTTCTTCTTACCCCGCACAAGGCCAAGGGTAATTTCTAAGCGGCCCAAGTTAACTTCCATAAGCCTTGTGCGTATGGCTTGGCCAAGCTTGTAGCACTGCCCATGCATAACACCCAGTAGCTCTTGCCTTTCAGGATCATATTCAAAAAAGTCATCCCCAAGGTCACGAATGCGAATCATCCCCTCAACGGGCATGTCGTTAAATTCCACAAAAATTCCAAAATCAGATACACCGCAAATAATGCCGTCAAAGCCTTCGCCAATGCGATTTTGTAGCAATAAGGCCGCTAGGCGTTTAGCCATTTCACGCTCGGCATCAATGGCGGCACGCTCACAATGATTAATTTTATCTCCAAGTATAACAAGTTTTTGCGCTGTGGGTATGGGGCCTTTGTCAAGCCCAAGGGCGTACTTTAAGGCCCTATGTACCACCACATCGGCATAGCGGCGTATGGGCGAGGTAAAATGGCAATAATTGGTGGATGCAAGCCCAAAATGCCCTATGTTTTCAGGGTAATATCTGGCTTGGGGCATGGTGCGTAACGTTAGGCGGCTGACTAAAAATTCTTGTGCCGTACCCTTGGCAGTGTGCAAAATACCTTGCAAATTTGCGGCAGTAGGCTTTTTAGGTATGCTTTCGGCAAGCGTGGTCGTACCAAGAGTTCTAAAAAGCCCGTCTAAATGACTTGGGTCTGGCTCGGGGTGAATGCGGTAAAGAAAGGGAACATCTTTTTTTGTTAAAAAACGGGCCACGGCTTCATTGGCGGCAATCATAAATTCTTCAATAATCTGGTGTGCAAAGTGATTGTGCTTTTTTTGTATATGAGTAATGCGTCCGTGATCATCAAAAATATACTCTGGTTCTGGTAGGTGAAAATCAAGGCAGCCTCTGTCTATGCGGCATTTTGCAAGCACTCTTGCCAAGATTTCGGCCTCGGTGAGCATGTCTAGTATGGTTGCATTTTCTTTACCAAATTCTTGGCGGGCTTGTTCATCTTTATCAAGCACCAAAGCTTTAACCTCTGTATAGGTAAGGCGAGCTTGTGAGCAGATATAGGCCTTGGCAAAGCGGCTTTTTTGTACTGTACCTGCGCTATCAATGTGAAGCTCCGCGAGCATAATAAGTCTATTTTCATGAGGGTTTAGGCTACATAGTCCTGTAGAAAGTGCCTTGGGGAGCATGGGTTCCACTGAGCGCGGAAAATACCAAGAATTGCCCCGTACTTGGGCCTCTTTATCCAAGGCAGTGCGGGGGCGTACATAGTGCGTCACATCGGCAATACCCACCCGTAAGCACCAGCCATCGCCTTGCTTTTGTACGTGAATGGCATCGTCAAAATCTTTGGCGGTTTCGCCGTCAATGGTCACAAAGGGTATATGGCTTAAATCCTCACGGTCTTGCAAATCCTCTGGCTGTGGGGTGCTTGCTAGGGTGCTGATTTCTTCATGCACAGC
>CAYJNE010000048.1:5552-9236 GCA_964371345.1 uncultured Desulfovibrionaceae bacterium
AATTCGTATAATAGGCCCTCGACAGCTTTTTTTTGCCTGCGCATGACGCCAAGAGCCCGCAAAATATGGTCCATGCGCATGGGCTTTTGCCCTGCTTTTAGAAGCTCAAGGAGTGTGGAGCTAGAAATATTTTGCTCGGAGGAGCTAGGCTTTTGCTTTTTGGCAAAGCCTTTTTTGTGCTTGCGGGCCATGTATTATCCTTGACTGGGCTTATGATAAAAATTTTGTCACATAAAAAATAAGGCTTTTCTCGGAAGAAAAGCCTTATTGTTAGTTCTATTGTATATTCTTAGTTTCTATTGCCACCAAAGAGGCGTAGCATCATTAGGAATAAGTTAATAAAATCAAGATATAGAGTTAATGCACCAAGAATTACCCCACGGCGCACGGCTGTGCCGTCAGACATGGGAGCGTTGGCACCAAATTCTTTAATTTTTTGGGTATCATATGCAGTTAGGCCTGTGAAGATAAGCACACCCACGGCACTAATTACAAAGTCCATCATGGCACTTTTCAAGAAAATATTAACAATCATGGCGATGATAAGACCAAAAAGACCCATCATCAAAAAGCTACCCATACTTGTTAAATCACGCTTGGTTACAAGACCATATACACTCATGGCAAAGAATGTACCCGCAGTAACCACAAAGGCATTAACAATGGAACCCATGGGATATACTATAAAAATACTTGAAAGCGTTACGCCAGTAAGGCCAGAATAGAGCAAAAATAATGCTGTGGCAGTGGTGGCAGACATGCGATGCACTGCGGAAGATATGCCTATAACTAAGCCAAATTGTGCAATAACGAGAGCTATAAGTACGAATGAATTGCCAAAAATAAGGTTAAGGGCAGCCTCAGAGTTTGCTACCATCCAAGCAAGTCCTGCTGTGGTTAAAAGACCAACAGTCATCCATTGATAGACTTGACGTAAAAAAATTGAAGCAACACTGGTACTTGAACTGGCAACAGTACGGCTTGTTTCCATAGTGACCTCCATAACCGCAAAGCGGTAATTTCAAAATTGTTATGGTAATATATATCCACATGTGTAAAAAGGCAAGGGCATAAAATTGCTTGTGGTGGGCTTTGCGCGCTGTTGATTCCGATTTGGAAAATTTTAAGAAGTTGCTAAGTTTTTAAAGACATGGATTGCCACGGAAAAACGCTTTATTTTTCATTTTCTGAGTAACTCCCGAAGCGTTTTTCCTCGCAATGACTCCCGACACAGCGATGGTCATTGCGAGAAAAAACGCTTCGAGAATTACATTAACAGCAGGAATAGCTAGCGTTTTTTCGTGGCAATCCATGTTTTAAAAGCTATGTAATTGCACTGCATCACCTCAAATTATAATAACGTAATGAGCTTTTTGCTATCTCACCACTCACTGGCACATAACATGCATATAAATTTTATGATTTTATTTTTTGTAGATCCTTAAATGTATATGGATAATGTTATGTCTGATAAAAGGTTAGAAAAATCATCTGTTTGGAAAAGATTATTGCCAGCCTTGGCCTTTATGATGGGCTTGATGCTGCTTGTAGTGTTTTTTTATGACACGGACACCAAGAGGGTAGCGGCACCGTTAGAAAGCACAGCAAAGGCTCGTTATAATGTTGCCAAAAACGTGTTTGAGGACTTGAAAAAACGTGACAACGTAAGCCGCAAACAGTGGAATAGCTTGGCTCAGGAGTTTTATGCCATTTACGCTGAGTATGAGGATTGGCCCAACCGTCCAGCGGCTCTTTTTCGTAATGCGGCAGTGCTTGAGGCCCTAGCCAGAAGCACAGATGATGAGGACGATTATGCACTTGCCGTTAATCGTTATGTCAAACTTGCCAATGAATTTCGCACCAGCCGCCTTGCGGATGATGCCCTCTTACTTGCGGCCATAATCCAAAGTAAAAACTTGGAAAATAAAGATAAAGCTTTGCAACTCTTGGCATATATGCACAAGTCATTTCCGAGAGGCGATATGTATATGGCATCTCTTGCTCTTGAAAAGAAGCTTCGGGCAAATGAAGCAGTGTCAAAAAAACGTCCTAGCCCTAAACAAGCTAATAAACATGCAGAGCTAACCCAAGTTTCATGGGCTACTATCAATGAAAATACAGTGCAAATTACTGTTGCTTTAAATAAAAATACTACGTGGCGTGTTTCAGATCATAAAGGAAAGAGCCAACAAATTTTGCTGGTTATGGATAATACTATACCTGACAAAAGCGTGCATAAGGGTGCTAGAGTTAAAAATAGCGTACTTAAACAGCTTGCCATTTTGCATGAAAAAAGTGGCAAAACTTCCCTAAGGCTTGATTTTGATAATCTGTCAAAATATCAAACAAAAATAGAAAAAAATCCTTTTAGTATAGTGCTTACGGCAACGGCTAAATTGCCCCCTAAGAAGGAGCAAAAAAAGCGTGTAGTTGTGGCTAGTGCAGCTAAGCCAAAGCCTGCCCCAGTGGTAGCAAAATCTACCCCAGTTGCGGAAGCTAGGCCTAAAAAGGTTGTAACAAAGCCTGTGGTCAAGAAGCCTAGCACCAAAAAAACAAGCGTAGCAAACTCTAAAAAATCCACAAGTGCAACTATCAAAAAAGTTGCAACGGCCCCAAAAGTTGTCCAAAAAGCAGTGGCTAAAGAGCCCACCGCCAAGGAATTGTCTAAGCGTGTGCATAAGGCCAACACAAAAAATATGGCCGTGCAGTTGGGCCTTAGAATGCAAACTGTATTTATTGACGTGGGGCATGGCGGGCGTGATCCTGGTGCTTCTGCCAATGGTATAGTGGAGCGAGATATTGTGCTTGATATGTCATTGCGCCTCGGTAAAATTCTTAAAGCCCACGGACTAAAAGTGGTTTACAGCCGCACCAGTAATGTGTCTGTACCTTTAAGTTCACGCCCTGTTCGAGCTAATGATGCTGGGGCAGATATTTTTGTATCCATGCATATAAATGCCAATCACGATAAGCGTATTAATGGTTTTGAAACATATTATTTGAACTTTGCAAAAAATACCGAAGCCGCCCAAACTGCGGCCCTTGAAAATTCCACCAGTGATCGTAAGCTTGGTGATATGCAAAGTTTGCTTGCCAACGTGATGCTCAATGTACGCACTACGGAGTCTAGTAATTTAGCAAGCGATGTTCAGCGTGCCACCATGTTAAGGTTAAAAAATAGTGGCTTTCAAACTAGAAATGGCGGGACACGCTCAGCACCTTTTCATGTGTTAATTGGTACCAATATGCCAGCTATCTTGGTGGAACTTGGATATGTGAGTAATAAGAAGGAAGCTGGATATCTTAAAAGTTCTAAGTATCGCAACATATTAGCTCAAGGAATTGCCAGGGGCATAGTAGATTATAAAAATCGCGTTGAGAAGGGGCAGGGGCTACAGTATGCCTTGACGAATAGCGACGATGATGCTATGTAACCCCAGTTATGTTAACGATTTTTATTTAGTACGTCTTAAAACTACATAATACGTTAAGCTTAATTTTTATTAATAGTGTATTCACGAAGGAGATTTACATGCGTAAGGTTCTTGGATTGGCTGTTTTAGCCTTTTTTATGATGACAAGTTTTGCTTTTGCCGAAGTGAAAATCGGCGTTGTGGACATGCAAGTAATAGCAACTGAAAGTGACCCCGCCAAGGATGCCAAAAAGAAAATGGAATCCAAATA
>CAYJNE010000049.1:0-9224 GCA_964371345.1 uncultured Desulfovibrionaceae bacterium
AACTTTTAGGAAGGAATTTAGTCTATATGACTAATTAAATTGCATCGTGTTGTTGCATTCCACGGTTAGCATTTTGTAACATAAGCGGAATACTATTTTTGTCGTTGGGGTTGTATTCAAACATTACTGCGGTGCCAAAGCAAGAGAAGTATTTGCTCCCGTCAGGATGAAAGGCCACATTTTCAGTATAGCCCACAATGGCTTGCGCACCCTTATTTATGGCACGTGCTGCCATACCAAAAAATGCTTCTTCAGAGTCATAACCACGACAGCACACAAGGCCAAGTACCTTCATAATGCTACGCCCTTCGATTTTATCAGTCGTGACTACGGGAAAACGCCCTGAAAGGAAATATTCCTTAGCTTTACTGTTCAAAGCACTTTGTGCTGGACGCTTCTCTGTCTTATTCTTTTTCTTTTTTCCATTATCACCGAGCAAAAAAAGCATGGCAACCTCCTTGGTATTGTTTTTTCCAATGCAAGAAGGTTGCCAAAATGATTTTTTACTTTAATTACAGTGGTGTATTCTCTAAGGCTATGTTTTTGAGTCAGGCTTTTGACAAAATGCTAGGGCTTTTTGCTAATGCTAACTTTAGCGGGGCGCAGTAGCCTATCTTTAAGCTTATAGCCTCGTTGCATGAGCGAGCTCACAAGGCCTTCGTCCATGTCATCGCGCATCTCAAAGGAAAGGCCTTCATGTAATTCTGGTGTAAAGACTTCGCCCACAGTGCCAATGGGTTCAAGACCATGAGTTTTAACGGCTTCCAAGAGTAATTTGCGTGTCATTTCAACGCCCATGAGAATATCCTTACAGGCGGCATCATTACTGCCGTATTGCAAGGCCAAGTCAAGGTTGTCAAGGCTTGGTAATAGGTCTGCTAGTACTCGTTCGGCGGCGTAAGCTAATTGCTCTTCATGTTCTCTGGCAAGGCGTTTTTTGAAATTATCCATCTCAGCCAGCGCGCGCAAGCGTAGTGCGTCCACTTCTTCCTTTTGGGGACAAGTGGGGCACACATGTTCAAAGCAAAGTTCGTTCAGATTTTCTGGTAAAGCTGGAGGCACTAAGCCGCTAATGTTAACATCATCCAGCTCAGAGGCTGTATCTGTAATGTCTTCATCAACTTCGTGATTGGCGGCCTGCTTATATTTGTCATGCGGGTTATTGTTTGGCATGGAATACTCCTTAATATAGCCATACTTTTAAGTTCGGTCTGCCCACCTGTCAAGACTTTGGACAGACTTTGTTTTTTTATACGACTGTGTTTTGTGTGCACCGAATTGTAACAAACAAAAAAAATTATAGCTAAGGTCAAAATATTACTTTATTTTACTAGGAATTACCTTGCAAAATCATTGATAATAACATATAATCAGCAACATAATATACTTAGCTGGGTTTAAATAAAGACATGCTTTATTCAAATCCACAATAAAAACGCACGGTTGTGTGGTTAGTTTTTACGGATAAATTTATGAAAAATAACCGCTTTCTTACACACCCACTTTTGCAACAAATGTCCTCCTCGGCGATATTTGTTACAACTTTGCCACAAATGTGGACGCCAACGTCAAAGCCTACTTTTGAAATTGCAGAAATATTTGCCATTATCATTGCTGCTGTTTTTGTGTTGTTATTTATCGTATCAAGACTAAAAAGAGGTAAGAGTGATGAGCTACTCATGGCTTTGGATGATGAGGGCTTTATCGATTCCATTTTACTAAGGGCCGCAGAAACTCAAATTCGCTTTGATCTCATTTGTACGCGCCCAGGTCTTGAGCATCGGCATTTGCAAGGTTATTGCAGGGTGTCTGAAAATGTTCACCAAAAACCACAGGCAAGTTGTAGCCCAGAAGATTTACCCAATATTGTCATTGACGTGCATGCTGGAGGCATAGTCACTGGGTGGGATGATGCCCCCGTAGATGTATACTTCCAGCTAGAGCAAAATGACGTATGCACCCTTTATCACTTTGCTTCCTTCGTGTGCAAAATACGCAAAAAAGGCACGCGCACTATACTTGAGATTATTAGACCAAGTATTCTTAGTGATTCCAAAGCTAAAGATACCGTACGCATTGAGCCCACTCCAGAAATGATTGCCCTTGCCTCAGCTTGGTTTTACACCACAGAAGCCATAGTTTTGCCACGTAGCGTTACCAAATTGGGCAAAGGACATGCTGTATTCCGCCCTTCTGGTGGTAGTGATTTTCGTATTATCAGCATATCTTCAAGTACTATTCGTATGCGCTTTTTGCGTGATATGATTGATGAAATGGATCCAACCCTCAAAAAAGGGCATCAAATATGCATGCTTCTTGCTGTTAATACGGAGCAAGAAAGCGAAGGCAGAATGTTGCTTTGGCTTAAGGGTGTTTGTAGTGGTTTTGCGCCTGTTCTTGATGAAGATTGCCTAGATGCCATATTCTCATTTACTCATTGGCAACAAATACGCGAAAAATCAGATGAAATTAAGTGGTATCCCGCTACTGATACAGACAGAGTGCCACCTTTGATGCATTGGATTATGCACGCTGGCGATAAGCAACCTAAATCTGATAAATTTGATGAATAATTTATAAACTTCTTCGTTAATTGGAGAATATATGTCTTTACGTTTGACCATTATTGGTGGTGGGCCTGGTGCAAATGCCGCTGCTTTTACCGCCGCCCGTGCTGGCATGAATGTTACCATGGTGGAAAAAAAACACATGGGTGGCACTTGTCTTAATTATGGCTGTATACCCACCAAGACCATAAAAGCTTCGGCCGATGCTTTTGAACTTGCAAATCGCCTTGATAGTTTTGGAATTTCGCTAGACTGTACCCCAAAAGTGAACATGACAAAAATCATGGAGCGCAAAAATAATGTGGTGCGTATTTTGCGTGGTGGCATTGAAAAAACATGCGATAAGCTTAAAATCAACGTGCTTAAAGGCAAAGGGCAAATTGTATCATCATCCGTTGTGCGCGTTCAGGATGAGCAAGGCCAAAGCCAAGATATTGAAAGCGACTTTATTCTCATTGCCACAGGTTCAGGTATTTTAGAGCTACCAAGCCTTAAATATGACCAAAAATACATATTAAATAGTGATGATGCCCTCGAATTAACGCATATTCCCAAAAAGCTTTGTATTGTGGGTGGTGGAGTTATTGGCTGTGAAATGGCCTTTATATTTAAAAGCTTAGGTTCAGAAGTTATATTATTAGAGGGCCTTGAACGCCTTTTACCCATTGTTGCCATTGACGCAGACATAAGCAAATTTTTGCAACGTGAAATGAAAAAGCATGGCATAGTTTGCGAGCTTGGGCGTACTCTAACCAATGTAAATATCAAAGATGATAAAGTTTTTGCAACCATTGGCCCGTCCCCATTTATAGTAGAACATACCGCTGCTCAAAAGGTAGAAAAGCCTATTGAGGTTGATGCTGTGCTGGTGACAGTTGGGCGCACACCACAAACCGAAGGCCTTGGCCTTGAAAAAGTAGGCATAAAAACTGACGAGCGTGGCTGGATTAAAGTTGACGAAGTTATGCAAACTTCCGCCCAAAATATCTACGCTGTGGGTGATGTGCTTGGCCCTTCAAAAAATATGCTTGCTCATGTGGCTGTTGCAGAGGGTATCTGTGCTGTGGAAAGTATGCTTGCAGAGGCCAAGGGTGATATATCTAAGCCTATGGATTATATGGCTGTTCCTTCTGCTATATTTACATCGCCAGAGGTTGGCTGTGTGGGCTTTAGTGAAGAAGAAGCCGAAGAATATGGTGAAGAATTTTTCTGCCCCACCATACAAATGCGTGAGCTTGGCAAAGCCCACGCCATGGGCGAAATTGCAGGATTTTGCAAGCTCATTGTACGTAAAGGTGATAATAAAGTACTTGGGGCGCATATTGCTGGTGCCCACGCAACGGATTTAATTGCCGAACTTACTCTTGCTATCCAAATGGGTGCAAGAATTGATGATATTGCCGCTACCATTCATGCGCATCCGACATTGTCGGAAGCGGTATATGAAGCCGCCATGCTTGGCCTAGAATAAATCGTTCAAAAACAGCAATCTGCTTCTTCAGCGGCATATTTTAGTCGGGTCGATGGGGAAAGACCCAACTCCCCTCCTAAAATATGCCGCTTCATTGCATCTCACCATTTTTGAACGATTTATTGAAAATTATTTTTTAGCAAACTATTATCTTGAAAGCTTCGGTGAGATTTGCGGCAAATTGCCCTGTGTAGCCTGCATCAATTTCCTTTTGCCCTTCGCCTGTGGTAACTAGTAATGTTTTGCATCCTGCAGCTTTACCGGCTTCTATGTCCCTTAATCTATCCCCAATCATCCATGAATTTGTTAAATCAATATTATGTTCAGCCGCTGCTTGCAAAAGCATTTGAGGCGAGGGCTTGCGGCAAGCGCAGGGGCCGCTTATCTCAGGAAGGTGCGGGCAATGATAAAAAATCAATTCACAATCAAATGATTTTAATTGTTCATTTACCCAGTTATGCAGCGTTGTTATGGCATTTTCATCATAAAAACCACGAGCCACACCAGATTGATTGGTCACCACAATCAAGGCATATCCTGCCCGTTTAAATGCCGCTAGGGTTTCTGGTACATTGGGCAACCACTCCCAATCTTCAATTTTATGCACATAGCCCTTGTCTACATTTAGGGTTCCGTCACGGTCTAAAAATATGGCTGGTTTAGTAGTTTTATGTTGCATTCTTATTTCCTAGTTAAGGCTCTGCATTTCATATACTTCTACGCTTTCAATAAGATTTTCAATGGCTTTATTGCAAGCGGCTAAATTGGCATTTTCCATATGTACTTGCCATAGCTCACGGCTTTGCCATTCTTCATAAAATATGAATACTTGCTGGTTAGTGAGGTCTTGATTTAATTTGTATTGAATACAACCTTCCTCTTTAAGTGTGGGCGCAATGAGTTTTAATAATTGTACTTTAACTTGTTCAATGCTTTCAGCTTTGGCAACTATTTTTGCTATTATAATTAATGATGTCATTTTAACTCCTCTTGGTGCTTTCTTCTTGTATCCACTTGGCAAATTCAGGGGCTGCGTCAGCTACGGGTAGAGCCACAATGCAAGGGGTAATGTAGCTATGCTTTTCCATAATGGCATCACGCAAAAGCGTAAAATTATCCTGCCTAGTCTTAAAAATGCATACGCACTCCTTAGCATTTTCTACCTTGCCTTGCCAGTGGTATATGGAGTGAACTTCTGGAAAAATATTAACGCCAGCGGCAAGACGATTTTCCACCACAAAGGATGCAATGGCCTTGGCTTCCTCTAAACTTGGGGTAGTTACATATACAAAAATCATGTTCAAGGCTAATTCTCCTTACTTGCGAGTTTCATGCTCTTATGGCATGTACGTCGTATGACAACAATACAAAAAAGAGCGTCCCTTGTCCAAGCGGCTCTCGCAGGCAAATACCCCGAACCAGAAACCCACCTCATAGCCGCAAACCCTTGGCAACTTTTAGTGGCGGTAATATTATCTGCTCAATGTACCGATGCCCGTGTAAATATGGTCACCCCAAATCTTTTTGCACGCTGGCCAGACGCGAGTAGCTTAGCCAAAGCTCCCCTTAATGAAGTGGAGCAGGTCATACGCTCTACAGGTTTTTTTCATAATAAAGCTAAGAATATTATTGCATCGGCTAAACGTATCACGGAAGACTTCGGCGGTGAAGTGCCAAGAACTTTGGCAGAGCTTATTACCCTACCAGGCGTTGCCCGTAAGACTGCCAATGTGGTTTTGTGGAGTTCTTTTGGTATAAATGAAGGCATTGCCATAGACACGCATGTGGGGCGCATTGTTTTTCGCCTTGGGCTTACTAAAAGTACCAATGTTATCCAAGTGGAAAAAGATTTAATGGCTCTTTTTCCTTGTGAGGAATGGGGTTTACTTAATCATCGTTTAGTTTGGTTTGGGCGGCATGTTTGCGATGCAAAAAAGCCATTGTGCGAACAATGCGAAATGCAAAGCTTTTGCCCAAAAAAACCTTGGAAATCCGTGAAAAAGAAATAATTTTTTTGTCTCAATTCATGGTTGAGCTTCTTTGCAATTATGGGTATAAAACTTGCCAGACATTCTGGTACGAAATTTATATAGGGATAAAGTATGCAATTTACAAAAATGCACGGTGCTGGCAACGACTATGTATATATTGATGCCCGCAATATTCAAATTGATGATATAGCAAGCCTAGCCATAAGGGTTAGCGATAGGCATAAGGGCATAGGCTCTGACGGTCTTGTGCTTATTTTGCCGTCTGATAAGGCCCATGTGCGTATGCGCATGTTCAATAGTGATGGCAGTGAGGCCCAAATGTGCGGCAATGCCATACGTTGCGTGGGTAAATACGCCTTTGAGCATGGCATTGTTAATAAGCCAGAACTTGACGTGGAAACTAAGGCTGGCATTAAGCATATTGATTTACATGTTAAGGATAACTTAGTTCACGCCGCCACGGTGGATATGGGCGCGCCCATTTGGGTTCCCAAGGATATTCCCGTAACGTATGAAGGTGAGCTTGCCCTTGAAATTCCTGTAGAGGTGGGCGGCAAAACCTATGTGGCGTCTTGTGTGTCCATGGGCAATCCCCATGCGGCTATTTTCGGGGAAAATCTTGATACCCTAGCCATTGCAGAAGTGGGCCCACCCCTTGAAAATCATAAACTTTTTCCTGAGCGCATTAATGTGGAATTTGTAGAGGTTATGGATAGGAAAAATGTGCGCATGCGTGTGTGGGAGCGTGGAGCAGGGGAAACCCAAGCTTGCGGCACAGGTGCTTGCGCTGTGGCTTGTGTTACGGCACGCCTTGGCTTAACGGAAAGAGATGTTAATGTTCACCTACTTGGTGGGGTATTAAATATCCGCTGGGCGGAGAATGATCATGTGTTTATGAGGGGCGAAGCCGTTACTGTATTCACCGGCGAGTTTTGATAGGCGTTGAAAAATAGCGATTTACTGCGTCAGGCAAAAATTTTTTTCGGGGTATGGGCCGCAAGAGCCCTATACACCCTCAAAAAATTTTAGCCTTCCTTGTACCTCACTATTTTTGAACGCCTATTGGAAATAGTGTTAAGATTTTAGACCACGGTTGTAGATTGTAACTTTATTGTAAGGAATAAAAATGTTTGAAGTAAACCCATACTATGCTGATTTACCAGGTTCATATTTGTTTGCAGAAATTGGCCGCCGAGTGCGTGCTTTTCAAGATACACATGCCGATGCCAAGGTTATTTCCTTGGGTATTGGTGATGTGTCTCGCCCGCTTACCCCAAGTGTAATCAAGGCTTTGCATGTGGCCACTGACGAAATGGGCGAAGGTGCATCATTCAAAGGTTATGGCCCAGAGCAAGGCTATGATTTCTTGCGTGAGGCCATTGTGGAGCATGACTACAAAGCACGGGGCATGAATATCGCTGCTGATGAAATATTTGTCAGTGACGGTGCCAAGTGTGATGTAGGTAACTTCCAAGAGCTTTTTGCCGCCAAAACTCGCATTGCCGTGACTGACCCTGTGTATCCTGTGTATGTGGATTCCAACGCCATGTCTGGTCGCATGGGTAAATATGTGGACGGGCGTTGGAATAATATGATTTATTTGCCCTGCACCGCAGAAAATGATTTTGTACCAGATTTTCCAAAGGAAGTTCCTGATATTATTTATCTTTGTTATCCCAATAACCCCACAGGCACTGTGCTTATGCGTGATGCATTAAAGGCTTGGGTTGATTATGCAAGCAAGAATGGTGCGTTAATCCTATATGATTCTGCCTATGAATCCTTTATTTGCAGTGATGATGTGCCGCATAGTATTTATGAAATTGAAGGTGCTCGTGAAGTGGCGGTGGAGTTTCGTAGTTTTTCAAAAACCGCAGGTTTTACTGGCCTTAGATGCGCCTATACCGTAGTGCCCAAGGACTTAAAAGTTATGGGTAAGAGTGTGGACTTAAATTCCATGTGGTCACGCCGCCAATGCACTAAGTATAATGGTTGCCCCTATATTGTGCAAAAGGCCGCTGCTGCCATTTATACTCCAGAGGGCAAGGTAGAAGTTAAAGCCATTATTGACGGTTATATGCAAAATGCTACCAGCGTGCGCAATACCTTAAAGGATATGGGCCTTCAAGTGTATGGTGGCGAACATGCACCCTATGTATGGGTAAAAACACCAAAAAATGGTGCTTCGCAAATGCCCTCTTGGGACTTTTTCCAGCAGGTATTAGACAAAGCGCAAGTGGTTTGCACCCCTGGTGCAGGCTTTGGCCCAAGTGGTGAAAATTATGCCCGCTTTACAGCCTTTGCTAGCCCTGCTAATACTGCGGAGGCGTTAGCACGTTTGAAAAACGTATTTTAAGAGTGTTAATTTAGAGTAGTGTTGTTTTGATGTGGCACATTATTATAATGGTTGTTTTACCGTAGCGGCCTTACGGCCTTTTCCTAATTTTTGGGCGGTTTTGCGGTATTTTCCTTTTTCCCTCTCGCTTCGTCAAAATCAACTTTTTGAACGCACGTATTTATATACGCTCTGCCTTCCAAAAGTTAATTTTTCCTTGCGAGAGAAAAAAATCAAAAATACACACAAAACTACCCAAAATGTTGGCACACACATTTTTACTGCGTGCTTCGCACTTGTAAAAATGGTGTCTCCCGAAGGGTGTTTTTAATTTTATTTTTTAATGGAGATTGAAATAATACATCATTTTTATTTGTATGGAATTATTGAAATGCAATTTGAATGTGGCACCCAAAGTATTAGCATCACTGTGAATAATATTTGTAAAAATATTCGCTTCATTTGCTTGACAAATGTCAAGAAGTAGGGCAATTACACCTTTCTCTTTTGGAGGTTTAAAATAATGTATGCAATTGTTGAAGCCTGCGGAAAACAATTCCGCGTTGAAGAAGGCGCAAAAATTACTGTTGATAAGCTAAAAGCCGAAGTGGGCAGCGAAATCACATTGGATAAAGTACTTATGCTTGGTGGCGATAGCTTCAAGGTAGGCACCCCATATGTGGAAAATGCACAAGTAAAGTGCGAAGTTCTTGCTCATGGGCGTGGCGAAAAAATTATGGTTTTCAAACGCTGGCGTCGTAATGACTCACGTAAATTGCGTGGGCATCGCCAAGATTTAACCACTATCAAAGTTACTGGCATCTCTGCCTAAGGAGTAGACGTCATGGCACATAAAAAAG
>CAYJNE010000050.1:0-9181 GCA_964371345.1 uncultured Desulfovibrionaceae bacterium
ATCAAATACCCTAGGCCTTTATTCTTCTTATCATGATAATATCAAATTATCTTACTCTATCATCTACCCCCAAAGCACAAAACCACTCTCAAGGGGTGACTCAAGTCCTTCAGTTACGGGCATAACCCTTATACCATACGCATATCGCCCATTATGAGTGGCGATATATTCACCCTCATAAATAAGCTCCTCACCCTCTTTCTTAAGCTCAAGGTTTATCACTTGCGGCTTTTCTGTATAGTCACCGTTGTCGTTTATGTGGCCAAATACAAATTGGGTAAGTATTTCTTCTTTTTGCATTTGTCCTTGAACTACGGATACCTTAACAGATACTGGATGTCCGCAGGCGATACTTTCATTTTCAACGCCAGTTATGACGATTTCTTTAATGGAAAGCGAGCCAAAGCGTACGGGTAGGTTTTGCTTCCACTGTGCAATGTGGCGAGCAATTTTTCTATTATTACTATGTGTTTCGGTGTTGCGCAGGGCCGCAGGTGCATAGAAACCTGAGATATAATCCCTAAGCATGCGGTCAGAGCTATACATGGATGTTAAGCTCTTCATGGAGTTTTTGGATACCTTAATCCAGCGTGAGGGCAAACTGCCAGCACCTGCCTCATAATACAGCGGCACAACAGACTTTTCAAATAGTGAATATAGGTCTTCTGCGTCAGCATAATCATTTTGATCATTGTTAGGCATGGCTTTTTCCACAACTGGGCCAATGGTCCAACCATTTTCTCTATTATATCCTTCGCACCACCAGCCGTCAGATACGCTTAAGTTAATGCCACCATTGACGGGGACTTTTTGTCCACTGGTGCCTGATGCTTCGTGGGGGCGGCGTGGGGTATTTAGCCACACGTCGCAACCTTGAGCCATGAGGCGTGACACAGCAAGGCTATAATCTTCAATAAAGAATATGCGCCCGATGAAGCGATCTTCCTGAGCATATTGGATTACTTGTTGGATAAGTTCAATACCTGCTTGGTCTGCGGGGTGAGCTTTACCAGCAAATACAATAATCATAGGCTTTTCTGGATTGTTGAGTAATCTTTCAAGTCTATCAGGATCGGCAAATAGTAGCGTTGCTCTTTTGTATGGAGCAAAGCGACGCGCAAAGCCAACAATGAGAGCATTGGGTTTAATATGCGCTCTTAGGGATTGTTCCTTGTGGGCAGGTATGCCGTATTTACGCATAAATGTTGGGATTGAAATACGCAATGCATCCAAAAGTGGCTCTTTTTGGTGCATTTTCGCAGTCCAGTATTCATCCTCTGGAATTTTATCAATCTTTTCCCATATGGGGTCATTGGGTTCAGCTTCAATCCAAGGTTTGCCAAGGTGTTGGTCAAGCAAAAGCTTAATAGGATCGCCCACATAGGACGGAACGTGTACACCATTAGTAACGTGCCCAATTGGTATTTCTGGTATGGGCACACCCTTCCAGAGGTCACGCCACATATGTTGTGAAACAATGCCGTGGATTAGGCTAACTCCATTGGCACGGCTAGCTGTTTTTAGAGCAAGTACGGTCATTTCAAAGCTACCGCCACGCTCTGGGCCTTCAATGCGGCCAAGGCGTAAAAAGTCCTTCCAAGCAAGGCCCATGCTCTCAGCATATTGGGTGAAGTAACGCTCCATAAGGTCAAGGCTAAAGCGTTCATTACCAGCATCAACGGGGGTATGTGTTGTAAATACAGTATTACTACGCACTCGCTCAAAGGCCTCTTGGAAGGCAAGCTGTTGTTCGTGCATATAGGCACGGATGCGCTCAATTACCATAAAGGCGGAGTGCCCCTCGTTCATGTGGTATACACTTGGGGTAATGTTAAGCTTGCGCAAAAGGCGCACGCCGCCCATGCCCAATAATATTTCTTGCTGAATGCGCAGATTGCGGTCGGCCTCATAAAGTCTTGCCGTAATTCTGCGGTCTTCTTCAGTATTGGCGGCAACATCTGTATCCATTAGATATAGAGGGATGCGCCCCACTTGCACCTTCCACACTTGAGCATAGAGGGTGCGCCCTGGCATATCAATATCAACCAAAATGGGCTTGCCGTCTGTTTTATCCGTAATGCAAGACACGGGTAAGTGTGCAAAATTATTGATAGGATACAGCGGAATTTGTCTGCCTTGATTATCAATACTTTGGCGGAAGTAGCCATTTCTGTACAATAGGCCCACAGCCACTAGCGGCAATTGTAAATCGCTGGCGGATTTTAGGTGGTCACCTGAAAGAACCCCAAGTCCACCAGAATAAATGGGCAAGGACTCGTGCAAGCCATACTCAGTGGAGAAGTAAGCCACAGGCTTATCCACCCGCAAGGATTTATTAACATCCACGCATTTTTTGGCCATGTAATTATCAAATTTTTGCATAACATGGTTATATGCTTCCATAAATTCTGGATTGTTTACTAAATCTTGCATACGCTTGGGGTCGATTTCTTCCAAAATGCGCAAAGGGCTATGCTTGGTGCTTTCCCAAAGAGCAGGGCTCATGCCCGCAAAGAGTTGCCGTGCCCGTAAATTGGTTGCCCACCACATATTGCGGGCAAGCTCATGTAAGCGGGTTATGGGCTCTGGTATTTCTGATACGGCTGTCACAGGGCGCAAATGCGGAATGGTGGACGACGTTGGCGAAAGCACTTGGATGAGCCTTTCTTGCCTTTGTAAGTGTTCACGGTGCGTATCACGTTTTTCGGCGCGTTCTAAGGCTATTTTGTAAGCGGTGATGTAATTGTTAAAAAAGTTTTCCCAAGAAGACATTTGAACAAGCTTGCGCACAGCAACCCGTCTTTTGTCCAAATCCTCTTGCGAGCAAAATGAATATTCGTGCAAGGCTTTGTGCAAAGAGTTTATGACCGTGTCTAAAACTTCATGATGTCTTGGAATAATGCTAACGCCACTCTTGGATGGGTCTGCTGTCATTGTATTTTGTGCCCAGATACCAAAGCCAGCAAGGTCGCTGGTTACAGTGGGCACGGCATAAGCAGCACTTTCATGCGGAGTATAGCCCCACGGCTCATACCATGAGGGGAATACACCAAGATCACAAGCGGCGAGCACATCTTCATAAGGCATGTTGATGAAACCGTCATCACCATTGAGCATGGCGGGAACAAAGAGCAAACGCAAGCTGTCGCCATCTTCATTATTAAGCCCTAAACGGCGGCAAGCGGCCACTATGGGGTCGGCATTGCTATTCCAAACACGGAATGGGCTTATGAACGGGTGCCCGTCACGGGTGTGTTTTCTGTGTCCTTGGGCAATTTCTTCATACACACCACCATGACCACCCATAACGAGGAATAATACTAAAACTCTGTTGGGTGATTTTCTTAATACCTCTGCGGTGCGGGCTAGGGCTTCAATAAAGATGTCTATACCCTTATTTTTAAACTCATATCGCCCTGAAATAACAAAAATTCTTGTGTTTTCGTCCATTTCTTCCCCAAGCATGGGGGCAATATTTTTAAGGAGCCTTTTGCGGAACTCTTTGGGCTTGGTGCGGTCTTTGGTATAGTCTGGCACCACACGCATATCAAGGCCGTTGGTGGTGATAACATTGGGTGTGCGCCCAAGGAATGATGTTGCTTCTTCGCCCGTAATGTCACTTACGGTGGTAAAGCAGTCCGCTTCACGTGCGGCTGTGGATTCCATGGAGCACTTTGCAATTATATTGTGGGTTGCGGCCTCAGATGCAGGGTTTATCTGGCGCATATATTTGTAAATATCAACACCAGAGCCAGCAAGAGCACGACCAAGCATGGTGGCGTGTGTTGTAAACACAGTGCCAATGGACGGGGCCAAGGTTTTTACTGCTAAAAGGCCTGCACCGCACATCCATTCGTGGAATTGTGCAATGCTTTTAGCGTCTTGAGGTACGGCATAGCTTTCATGCACAGCGGCAATAATTTCGCCACAAGCATAACTAAACATAACAGGTTCAATATATTCCCAACCGCCAGAAAGTGAATCCACACCATAATTATTCCAAAGTTCATAAAGCAGTTGATTGCTGTTATAACGCTTTGAAAAGTCAACTAATATTACCTTGGGATTGCCAGGTATTTTCCAACGACCCAAACGGCATTTCAAATCACGCAAGGCAAGAGCAGGGCGAATGGCCTGCCAGCATGGTTCGTCAGTTTCTTCAAAGTCGGCGTTGTTTTTCATGTCTGGCCCAAGCAAAAAGAAGTCCTCGCCATAATTATCCACGGCGTGTAGGGCCTTACTGCTGACAACAGAATAGATGCCGCCAACTTTATTGCAAACCTCCCAGCTTACTTCAAATAGAACTGTCTTCGTGTTTTCACTTGTCATGCTGTGTCTCCTTATGGAACTATGCGCTAAAATTTAGGCAATATCTTTATTTAGTTGTAGTTTTCTTGCTAGCACTTGTTTTTTTAGTAGTACTTGTTTTGGTTGTAGCTTTTTTCACACTGGCCTTGGCAGCGGTAACTTTAGCAGTAGTGGTTTTGGTTGCTACTGTCTTGGTTGCTGTGGCCTTGGCAGTGGTTTTTGTTGCCGCTTTTGGTGCGGCCTTGGTGGTACTTTTTGTAGCAGTCTTGGTGGCCTTTATGGGCTTTCCTGCATCCAGCACAAGGCCAAAATCAGCCAATACATTCATATAGTTAATATAAGCATCATAGGGGCTTGAGTATGGATTTTTTACCCCTATACCTTGTTCATTACTAAACCATTTTGTGCTCATGTATGCAAAGTGGTCAGAGCTTTGCAAGCGTTGCCATGTGCGGCATATCTCCTCGCCGTATAGCTCAGGATGTTTGCCTGCAAGGGCATATAGTGAGCGAATGGCGTCTTTTTGCATTTCATTGCCAAGCCATGTGTCAAGGTCATGCCCAGACATGGCCCAAGACATAAAGAAAGGAACATCAATATTTCCAGATATTTTTGCTGGTTTTGCTATTTGAGCAGGGGTTTTGAATGTTGCACCAGCTTTTAAGAGCTCTGCGGGCAAAGCTTCCATAAATTCAAAGATGCCAGAGTCAGCATTATGCCTTAAACCAAAGGTTTCATAAGGCATAAATAGGTTTATGCTTTCACCCTCGACATTTTCAATGTCGCACCATTTGGTAAATTTTTCTGCCGTAAGTGGCCAAGCGTCCCAATCTTTTCGGCTAAAGCTTAGTGCAATATCATTGGAAAGGGATACATTTCTTAATAATATCTTTAATTTTTTGCATTCTGCTGACCCGTAAACAAAGTTGGGGCTACGCCAACCAAGCACTTGGTCACTGCCTTCACTTAGCATGGCAGTAAAGCCAAGCTTTTCAACAGCTTTTGCTAAGTCGTTATTGTAAATAAGCTCTGTATGCCTGTAAGTGGTGGGTTTTTTACCAAAATATTCTTGTATTTTAGCACTATGCAACTTTACTTGACGAGCAAATTCATCGGGTGCGTAAAGAAAGGTCATGGAGTGGCTATAAGTTTCGCCCAAAAATTCTACGCAACCCGTTTCGGCAAGGGCTTTGAAGCTATCAATAACTTCTGGTGCATATTGTTCAAATTGTTCAAGAGCCATACCAGAAATGGAAAAGGCCACTTGAAATTTCTTTTTGTGCTGTTGGATGAGCTTGAGGAGCAGGTCGTTCATGGGGAGATAGCAGTATTTTGCAGCATAAAGCATAGCATCGCAGTTGCGGTCGTCATCTTCGTAAATGGAGTTTTGACCAAGGTCAAAAACTGTGTAACGCCGTAAGTCATACGGCTTATGGATTTGAAAATAAAGGCAAATTGCTGGCATGTTAGTGAACTCCTGCCATTGATGAGGCGTAAATATTGTTTAGCTGGTCTGCTACATTTTCCCAACGTAGGTCTTTTAATTCTTCCTTACAATTTTTTACTAAGGAATTAGCCAAAGCCGGATATTTTAAGACAGCACATATTTTGTCTGCCATATCACGAGTATCCCAAAAGTTAGCTTTAAGAGCATGTTGCAACACTTCAGATACACCAGATTGACGAGATAGTAGAACAGGAACATCATAAAGCATGGCCTCAAGGGGGGTTATGCCAAAGGGCTCTGAAACGCTAGGCATAACGTATAAGTCACTTAAAGCAAACATTTTATCCACTTCTTCGCCACGCAAAAATCCAGTAAAGTGAAAGCGGTTACCAATGCCAAGTTGCCCCGCACGGCGAATAATTGTGGGTAGCATATCACCCGACCCTGCCATAAAAAAGCGAGCGTTTTTATGTTTTTCAAGCACCATTTTCGCAGCTTCTATAAAATAGCCAGGGCCTTTTTGAAAGGTCACACGCCCAAGAAATAACACCCATTTTTCGTGGCTGGTGCGTGGTGGATGCACAAATTTATGTTCTATTTCATGGCGGGCAACAGCATTGTGCACAACAGAAATTTTATGCTCAGGCACTTGATAGTGCTTCATGATCATATTCTTAGTGAGGTGACTCACAGCAATAACTCGATCTGCCGCATGTAGGCCAGCCCTTTCAATCTCAGCCACAACACTATTAATATTCTCGCCGCTGCGGTCATATTCGGTGGCATGAATGTGTGCAATTAGAGGTTTTCCAGTGATGGATTTTGCAAGCATACCAGCAGGATATGTCATCCAATCATGCACATGAATGACGTCAAAATCTTCGCTTAAGGCAATACTTCCTGCAAGGCGACTGTAGCGATATACCTCAGCCATGAGGTCTGGGCCATAACCACCGTGCAGGGTGTAGGTGGAACTATCACCCCAAGTGTTATAAATGGAGGTTATACTTTCAGAATTTCTTGTTTTCCAAGCTTGCCTTGCCAAATAACTTTCTTGCGTATCATAGGCGAAAAGCAGCGATGATAAGCGGTATTCGCGAAAATTCTCTTGCCAAATGTGATGCTCGGCCATGTCGAGTTTTTCATGCATATATGAATAAATGGGAGTACCAGAAGCAGAGCGCAAGTTTATATCAGAATCGTGGGTATGCGTCCCAGGCATACACGGAAGTACAAAAATTACTTGGGTATTTTTTTTAATTAAACCCTTTGTCATACCATGACAAGCGGTACCAAGACCGCCACTGATATGCGGGGGAAATTCCCAACCAAACATTAAAACACGCATATAAATCCTATTCCTTATTCTACTTGCTTTGAGGGCTGTTAAGTGTTTCTAATATGGATGCTTCCCAATCTGCATAGGCCTCAGGTGCGGCTTGCTTGAGCATGAGTAAGGTGCGCAAAACTTCAGCCACACTCCAAGCTTGGGAAATGGTGCCATTGGGCCGATGTGGGGCCGAGGCGTCAAATATTTCTGAAATTGTGCCAATGCCAGCATCTAATAAATGTTCAGTAAATAATGGTTTTATGGTGTCTAAAAGGCTTTTGGCGGCTCCCTCAACATCCCATGCTGTGCGCATTAAGGCCTCGGTATAATGCCCTAAAAGCCAAGTCCAAACGGTGCCTTGATGATATGCTCCGTCACGCTTTTCGGGTGAGCCTTGATAAACAGGGCAATAACGAGGATGTGACGGCGTAAGGGTGCGTAATCCATATGGAGTTAAGAGCTTGTTACGCACGCATTCAACCACATGCGGTTGTAAATCATCCTCCAAAATGGGATATGGCAAGGACACTGCAAAAATTTGATTAGGCCTGATGCTGATGTCCAATTCTTCGGCACGCCAAACATCGCCAAGGTATCCACCCCAATATTCAACCCAAAATCTTTGCTTAAATTGCACACGCATATTGCGCAAATATTGGGCAGATATGGGAGGCTCCTCACCAAAGCGAGTTGCCAAAAACTCAGTAAAAGCAAGGGCATTATACCACAGGGCGTTAATTTCCACGGGGCAACCATAGCGAGGTGTCACGGGCTTGCCATTAACTTGGGCGTCCATCCAAGTTAGCTGAGTGTGCTCAGTTCCAGCGTGCAAAAGTCCGTCTTCGTCAATAAATATATTGGGGTGCTCACCACTCATATAGGCGGAAATAATACCCTTTATGGCTGGCCAAATGGTTTGCTTAATCCATTCTTCTTGGTCAGGCTGGTGTTGCAAAAGTTTTTGCACAGCCCAAACATACCAAAGCGATGCATCAACGGAATTATAAGCATGACTGTCCTCTGAGGCCCCAAATATATTGGGCACAAGGCCGTGCTTAATGCTCTTGGTGGCAGATTCCAAAATGCGCATACCCTTACTCAAACGTCCAGCGCAAAATGTTAATCCTGGTAGGGAGATGAAGGCATCACGCCCCCATGCGTCAAACCAGTGATAACCTGCTAAAACTTCAAGCAAACCATTGGGTGGTGTAATCATATAACTTGCGCCTTGACGCGTGAGTTGCCCAATTAATGTATCTGTTACTTGGGTAAGCTTTGAGCGGTGCTCTGTTTCCATTTGCCAAAGCTCTTCAATATCATCGTTAATTTCTTCAGTGCCTGCGGCAAGATATATGGGTTTATTAAGCTCTAGCGGAAATTCAAAATAAGCAGGCTTAAATAAATCTTCCTCACAAGGGAAACCTCGCTCAGCCTCCATAAAATATTCCACATTATAATACCAATCGGGGCTTGCATTTATGTTTGCATCATTCTTAGTTTTCATGTGCAGGGTGGGCATGTGCGCATATGGGCTAAAGCTAAAAGAATTTTTTTCTATGTTTACACTTTGATTTAATTCATCATTTTTATGTATAAGCCCGTGGAAATGGCGATAAGCCAAGAGTGGCTTTATGCGTAGGGTAAGCTCTGGTATGGCATGTTCGCTCTCAGCCACGTATTTCATAAGCAATAGGGAGCGGTTACGCACGAGTACCAACTCACGGCTAATGGTTAAATCTGCAATGCGGTAGGTGTAAACAGGCCAATCCTTAATGCAAAATGACTGCATATATTCATGGCCACAAGGAAAATACATATCAGGATGCTTACGCGTGGAGAAGAAAAACTCCTTACCACCCCCAAGTAATGAATCTTCAGTGGTGGAAAGCAGCACATGCCGTCCCTTGAGCTTTGGTATATTTACCACAAGTAAACCGTGGTATTTTCTTGTATTACAATAGGGTACGGTGCTTGAGCTATAGTCGCCAAGGCCGTTGGCCAAAAGCCATTCCTTGCCTAGTGAGCGACGAATATTAAGGCAAGCTACCCGATCAAAACAAAACTCCATGACATCCTCCACATGGTGTGGTATATAT
>CAYJNE010000051.1:0-3569 GCA_964371345.1 uncultured Desulfovibrionaceae bacterium
CCGCAAAGTCATTAATAGCCTGCAAGCGAATTTGATTAAACAACACCGTATCCGCAAGGGTTATGCCCGCTGGAGTTAGAGTAAAAAGAAATAACTTTTGGCTTGCCTTTCCATGCGCGTCAAAGCTCATGGGAGCCATGCTCCAGCTCATATTCTGGGCCACTTGCAATTTATTATTTACATCTACGGCAGTGGATACACCTTGAATGCCAAGACCTGCCCCAAAGCGCACAAAATCATAGCCAAGGCCAGTCCAAAAATCCACATTGCTAACGCTAGCTAAAGCCGCGGGTTTTTGCCCTGGATTCCACGCCCCAGGAAACACTGCTAGCTTATAATTGGCTGTGTTGGCGGTGGTGGTGCCGCCCATGAGGCTTTGCTCCCAAAGTGAGGTGCCTAGTAGTACTTGCTTATCATCGCCATTATATAAAAATGCTGCTGTTATCATGTCCATATTTTTCCAAGAATCTGGCAAGAATACGGCTTCAAAGGTGGCGGTAGATATGGGCACATTGTTTACATCGTCTGGCCTTAGCAATTCTTCAGCGGATTTTGTCCAGCTTGCCACATCTCTTGGAGTATAGCCCACAGCGTGAACACTTCCGCCCATGCCTTTGGCAGTATCGCTAAAGATAGCATTCATGCGTGTGCCGTAGTGATCTTGTGGATAAAAAGAACCGTAAGAAATTACGCCAAGCTCTCTGGTAAAGGTAAGCAAACTATTAACTTGGTCTTGTGGGCTTGGGAAAAAACGCCAAGCGATATTGCCTTCATCTTGCCCCTCTAGCACTGGCAAGAACGTAAAAAAGTTGCGAGTTGCTGTGGCCCCACCCTGCTTTGCGGCATTAAAGTTTACAGCCTGCAATGGCCCGCCCACAACTGCACATTGTGGCGGCAAGGCTTGAAGTTGGGTTAGCCAATTATCTTGAGTTGTATCAATATATTGTATTTGTATTTCAACGCCTTGTTTAGCAAGTTCTTCCTTGGCTATATCTGCACCAGCACGAATTTTATAGGTAATGGGCAAAATATTACCACTGCCAGGCAAAGCCAAAGTTAAGCAAGCAGATTGCAAGGTTGGGGTAGCACTTGTGCTAGTAGTTTGCGTTGAGGGTGGTGCCGTAGCAACCTTTCCAGCAAGAATTCTTGAAGGCAAGGTTTGGTCGGCATAAAGGGTTAAATCCTTTAGGCGTTCCTCAACAGCGGGACTTGTGGGCAATCTTCTTCGCATATTTTCCAAAAGTATAATGGTAGCGGGGTATGTAAATTCAGGATTGGCGGAAACCCCATTACTTAATGCGGCAAGATTAATGCCTGTCATATAGCGCATTTCTTCGGCGGTTAATTGCTCAATTTTTTGTCTTTGTGGGGCTTCTTTGCCTTCATAGTAAGTGGAAATTACAGGCATAGCAGAAAGGCTCATTTCAGGAGACCAAGTGCGCCCCATAAGAATAATACCAGCTTGCCCACGGGCAGCAATGGAGCGATTTTCATTATCCCAAGCACGCTCTGCCCTTTTAATGGCAAGACTTGGAGAAAGTAAACGCACACTGGAAAGCCACGCATCTTGCCACGTTTGTGTATTATCCACGTTGGGAACCACAATGGCCCATTGATCCAAAGCGTCCAAGGCACTATTGGGCCGACCATTGCGGGCCGCAGAAAGGGAAAACCTTTCCCATGCTTCAGTTTGTTCAGATTCAGGTAGGGACAACTTGGTGGCCTTGCCATACAAATTTTCGGCAAGTTGCATATTGTTATTATTCCAAGCCTCACGAGCCTCTTCCACCAGTGGGTCAGATGCAGGTGGCAAGGAATCTCCACCAAAACCAAGATTAATATTACTTAAGCAGGCACTGCACGCAAGACAGTAAATAAGAATTAGGGCCAATTGAAACTTAATATGCATTTTCTTAAAGATCATGAAAAAACCCTTTATGCGTGATTTTTTTATAAAACGACTAATCTATGCCCATGGCCTTGGCGGCTTTTTTTGCGGCAGTTTTTATCTTACCAAGGGGTGTTTCTTCTGGTTCATGTTGCTCAAATTCACGCAAAAGCTCTTCTTGTTTTTCACTAATGCGTGTGGGTATGCGCACAATCACCTCTACCAATAAGTCCCCACGATATTCGCGCCCCACATAGGGCATACCCTCGCCCTTAATTTGAAGCACAGTACCACTTTGCGTGCCTTTTGGTATTTCTAGGGTAACGGGGCCATTCAAAGCTGGTACATCCACCCTATAGCCAAGTATGGCCTGTACGATAGAAATTTCTTGAGTATATATAAGGTCTTGCCCTTGGCGGCGGAAGGTTTTATCCTTAGCAACGGTAATTACTACATATAAATCACCAGGAGGCCCACCATTTAAGCCAGCCTCACCCTCACCACGCACTCGCAAACGAGTGCCCGTATCCACACCAGCAGGAATGCGTACAGCAAGCTCTTTGGTTTCAGTAATGATGCCCTGCCCCTTACAACGTGCGCAAGGGTTAGTTATGATTTGGCCTTCGCCACGACAAACTGGGCATGGGGTGGAGAGCTGGAAAAACCCTTGAGAACGGCGCACCTGACCACTGCCGCCGCAATGTTCACATCGCT
Organism: uncultured Desulfovibrionaceae bacterium; assembly: GCA_964371345.1. Classification (GTDB taxonomy): domain Bacteria; phylum Desulfobacterota; class Desulfovibrionia; order Desulfovibrionales; family Desulfovibrionaceae; genus CAYJAD01. The sequence goes on from CAYJNE010000051.1 coordinate 2,603, forward strand.
CTGGGCTTGTGCCAGGGGCGGCACCTGAGCCCTCACAATCGGGGCAAATAATGCGTTTTGGAATTTTTAAGGTAATTTCATCACCAGTGGCGGCTTGGGCAAAGGTCACACTAAGGTTATAGCGTAAATCTGCACCCACCATGGCCCGATTTCTGCCGCCGGTGGAAAAACCAAATAAATCGCCAAAAATATCACTAAAGTGCGCAAAAACATCCTCAGTGCTACCAAAACCACCGCCACCATGCACACCTGCATGGCCAAAGCGGTCATAACGCCCACGTCTTTCAGGGTCACGCAGGACATCATAAGCCTCGGCAGCCTCTTTGAATTTTTTTTCTGCTTCAGGATTGTCTGGATTACGGTCGGGATGATATTTCATGGCTAAACGGCGGTAGGATTTTTTTATTTCTTCATCCGTAGCCGTTTTAGTCACTTCCAAAACTTCGTAATAATCTAGCTGACTCATATTATTTTATTTTTATTGTAAACCAATGAACAGTTGTACAAATTATTCAGGGCTAGTTTCAGCAGCGGGTTCAATGGTAGACTGAACTTCCATTTTGTGAGCGGGATTATAATAAGCCATGTCTTCTGGCAAAATTTTACCTGCGGCAATTTCACGCAATGCAGTCACAACTTCTTTATTGCGAGTATCCACAAGCTCCTCATAACCTTCACGATATTGATAAACACGCTTAATAGCCATTTGCACTAATAAAAAGCGATTATCCACACGTTCTTGGCAATCTTCAACGGTAATACGTGCCATGAAAAACTCCATGTTTTGATGTTAAAATGTAGTACCTTTTTTTACCTTGTCCAGAGCATAGCCCAAACAAAGACATAAACACATACTTTTCAAGTGGTTAAGATAACAAATCAATACCCCTTTGCGTATGTAGGTCGAACATGCTATAGAGGGTCGTTGTCTTTGTCAAGAAATATAGTATTATTTATGGTTTTTAAT
>CAYJNE010000051.1:3669-8952 GCA_964371345.1 uncultured Desulfovibrionaceae bacterium
ATTATGCTTTCACGGGTCATGGGTCTTGTGCGTGACAAAGTAATTTCATGGCAATTTGGGGCCACCAGTGAGGCCGACCTCTACTTTGCGGCCTTTGTTGTGCCTGATTTTATTAACTATCTACTTGCTGGTGGTTATGTATCCATAACGCTTATCCCCCTACTTTCTAAAAGCTTTGAAGAAGATGACTCTGACGCTTGGCAATTTTTCTCCACCGTTTTTTGTTGGGCTACATTGGCAGTGGCCTTGCTCAGCCTTGCGGCGTGGATATTTGCAGAATCACTGGCAAAATTATCTGCCCCTGGCTTTGACCAAGCCCAAATAGAGCGGCTGGCCTTTTTCTTGCGCATTATTTTACCAGCACAAGTATTTTTTGTGAGTGGGGCTTGCTTTTCGGCCCTGTTATATTTGCGTAAACAATTTATTGTTCCTGCCCTAACTCCGCTTATTTACAATGGTTTTATAATATTACTCGGCCTAATTATGCCCATGTTACAATGGGCCAAGGGCATGGAAGGTTTTTGCTATGGCGTAACCCTAGGTGCTGGGCTTGGGGCATGGTTATTACCAGCACTGGCCGCCAAAAAACACGGCCTATTTATCAAACTATCTTGGCGGCATAGATATATGAAACGTTTTTTACTCATTGCCCTACCGCTCATGCTTGGGCAATCGGTAGTTATGCTAAATGAACAATTTTTGCGCGTATTTGGCTCCCTAGCTGGTGAGGGTGTGGTCAGCCTACTTAGTTATGCAAGACGCATTTCCCAAGTGCCCGTGGGCATGATTGGGGCAGCCATTGCCGTGGCCTCATATCCATTTTTGGCAAGCCTTGCCACAAAAAAAGACTTTACCACCTTCAATCAAACCCTAAAAACCGCCATGACCTCAAGCATAGCCCTGCTTTTGCCCATTAGTGCATGGATGATTGCTGCGGCCCTGCCCACCATGGGCTTTATTTTTGAGGGTGGGGACTTTTCACATGCCGACACTTTAGGCTCTACACCGCTATTGCAAATCATGCTCCTTGCCGTCCCCCTATGGGCCGTGCAAATGGTTATTGGGCGAGGCTTTTATGCCCTTGGAGACACCATAACAACAGCCCTTTGTGGCACTGCCATAACCATAGTCAGTCTACCCTTATTTTATTTTTCTGTAGCTTGGGGAGCCATGGGCATTGCCCTGGTCAGCATTGTGGGGGTTATCGCCTATATTATTGTAATTGTTTATATTTGGAATAAAAGACAAGGCCCTGCGGCCTTTGAAGGCCTTATGCGTGTTATAGTTTGGGGTGTTGTGCTCTCTGCTTTAGCCGCTCTTGTAGCCTATGGGCTTAGCGAATTAAGCCTTGAATGGGCCAAGCATTTGCCCTCAGTATGGCCTTATGTCATTGCGCTTATGGTTAGTTTTGCGGGTTTTGTGGTGGTTTATGCGCCACTTACTTGGTGGTTTACGCCAGAGCTCATACGCCCGCTCTGGGCCAGAATTAAAAGGGAAAAAATTTCGGGATAGTATGAAAACCTTGATTGTGAATCAAAGCCAAGCAGGGCAAAGGCTAGACCATGTAATTGCGCAAATTTTTCCAGAGCATAGTTTGCGGCTAAGACGTAAACTGTGGGATAATTGGCATATTTTTGTGGATAATAAGCCCCAAGGTGCAGGATATGCCGTAAAAGCGGGGCAAATAGTTAGCCTTAAGCCTAAAGACGTCCTCGCTCCGACCAGTCAAAATGAAACCCCACCAGCGGCATATACAATAGAAAACAATAATAATTTCACCTTTTTATACAAGCCGCAAGCATTGCATAGCACCCACCTTGAAAGCGGTGGCCCAAGCCTTGAGGCTCAGTTACCATTTATAGAAGGCGCAGAAGAAGTAAGCCTATGCAATAGGCTAGATGCTGGAACTTCTGGCATTGTGGTGGCGGCAAAGCACGATGCGGCAAGGCAAATATGGCAAGAACTAGAAGCTGCAGGTAAGTGCCAAAAACGCTATGTGGCCCTTGTGCAAGGTGATTTACAAGAGGGGCAATCTTACACCATAAAAGCGGCCCTTGATACAGATAAACGTAAAAAAAGCCGCATCCTATCAAAGGACGCGGCCCCATTACGGCATACATTTTTTCAAGTTCTGGCAAAGGTTGATGACAGCATTTATGCGTCCCTATGTCAGTATTTTCCAAACTTTCCCAAAGATATACCCACAGATTTATATTTCATGGCTTGCACCATTTATAAGGGGGCACGTCATCAAATAAGAGCCCATGCCGCCCATGCAGGCTTTGCTCTCTACCATGACCACCGCTACACTAAGCAAAATTGCACACCAAAAAACGAGTGTTTTTGCTTACATCACGGGGCATTAGTATTGCCTGATGCGCATATTTATTGCCCTGCACCATGGCAGGACGCTTTGCCCGCCCACACGCAAGCCACTATAAAAGCTTGGTTACTTCAAAGCCCTTAGTTTTTCCTGCTTCCTCAGCGTTAGCTCCACCAAGTATGGCAATACTGCCTTCCTTGGCCGCTTGCTCCATAATATCAGCAAAATCATTAAAATGCTTGGCTGTGGTGGATAATATTTCATCACGCATTTGCTGACGGGTGTCATTATCATCGGTGCAAAGATAACGGCTTAACGCAGCAGCACCCTTGGCATCGGGTAGCATATAGGTATCAAGGTCACCAATGGCCCCCACAATGGCAGAAGATAGCTCCCGCTCATTAGGCTTAAAATTACGCAAAAACTCTGCCGACTGGTCATAAGTATTCACAGTTTCAAGCACTGCTGGGTCACGATATGAGGCTTGCACCATAACCCCGCTTAGACGATCAAGGGCGCAAAAAGCACCATAAGCCCCGCCCTGCACGCGTATTTTTTCCCACAAATAGCCCATGCGCAAATGACGGAAAATAACTTGCGCTGAGCCATGATACTTATAACCCAAGTCGTAGATATTGGCCCCCTTGCCCACAAAATTGATTTGCAATGGAGCTGTAAATACTTGGGCCTTGGGTAAACTAGGTTTACCCCACTTGGTGGCTGGGAAATTGAGTTTAGGTATGGCTTGCAAAAGCTCTTGAGACTTAGGCATAACCTTACTTAAAGTCGCATCATCTGCTGTTAAATCCATTAAGCAGCCATTGCTAGAAAGCACCATACTATAAAGTATCTGCAAGTCTGCCAAAATGCTTGGCCAATCATTTTCGGCCTTTGCTATAAGTTCTCGTATATATTCAAGATAACTAATGCCACCCGTTAATTCCTCAAGCCAGCCTGTTTGGCTATGCCCTGCCCGAATGCGAGAAGACACAGCCCCATGCCCTGCGGCTAAAAGTCCATGCTCAAGGCGGGCTTTGGCTTCAAGAAGCATTTGGCAAAAGCGTTCTTGCTGGTCAAAATTGGGTGCAAAAAGCACTTCTTGCATAATATCAAATAAATCACCAACTTTATCACGCACAACTTTGCCACCCAAGGCAAAGTAGGCCAAGGGAGTTCTGTTAATCCTATGCGTTGCTAAAAATGGTGATGCCCAAAGCCCGCCAGTTTTTGCCGCAATGTGCATACCCATACGCACAAAGTCTCGCTTGGTGGTGCCCATTTCTGTAAGAGCACGCCCAAGTAATGGCACTAGTGGGATGAGATTTTGCGGCACACTATTTAGAGGTAGAAGCAAATTAACATAGGCAACACCTGAAGTGTCAAGCTCATGCGTAAGTACACGGGCCTTACCTGCATCGCTTTCGCTTATGGGTAATGTCTTATTTTTTAAAGGTAAATCCTTCACAGAAAGGCTTGGGATTGTGGCAAGGGCCTCTGGGCTATCCACTTGCTCTTGCACTGCACGCAGGCGGAGAGTTTCTTGCACCAAGGCTTCACGCTCAACTGGAGAGCAAGCTTCTTGAATGCGAGCAAGTTTGGCCTTTTCTTCTTCCTCTCGTCTTTGTTCAAGGGTTGTATCTGGCAGAAGTACTACAGTACTACGATGTTCATTATTCAAAAACCATTTCTCTATGCACTTTTCAAAGACTTTTTCACCCTTATCTAAACGGGCTTTGATAGCCGCAAGGGGAGCTTCCCACATAAGTGAAGTTAAGGCCGATTGTGGCTCGGTACTATATAGCCAAGTGGAAAGGCTTTGCACCATAGCCGCAAGCCCACGAGGGAAACGACCTGAATTATTTTCACGTAAGGAAAATTCCACACTATTAACCGCTGCTTCTACGGCTTCAGGGTCAATGCCTTTTTCTGCAAGATCTGCCAATGTGTCAAAAACTAGCATTTCAGCCTCTTGTACATCCCTTGCTGCCACACCTTTTAAGCCTACAGAATAGTACATTTGCCTTAAATCCGTCTCAAGGCCAATGCCTGTGGTATCTTCACCAAGGCCAGATTCAATCAAAGCCTTGCGCAAGGGCGAGCCTGGTAAACCCTCCAAAATATGTTCAAGCATCTCAAACATGAGGGCATTTTCACTTTCAGCTGTTTCGCACAAAAGCCAATTTACTGTAAACATAGCTCTATTTTCATCTTCACTGGTGGCATAGGGCACTTCAATATGCCTTGGCACATCATATTTATTTTGCAAAGGTATTTCAGATTTAGCGGGGTTTGCCTTATAATCTGCAAGGGCTTTACTTATGATTTCAAGGCGTTTTGCCTCATCATCATCACCCCAAAAGAAAAACCTTGCATTACTTGGGTGATAATAATTTTTATGAAAATTCTTAAAACCTTCATATGTAAGGGTCAAAATAGCCTGAGGACTACCGCCAGAATCAAGACTATAGAGCATATCGGGGAATATGGATTGCTGTGATTGCTCGGCAAGCACAGAATCAGGCGTTGAATAAACGCCCTTCATCTCATTATATACAACGCCCTTATATATCCAAGGCCCATCTGCGCTTTCTGCCTCCACATGCCAGCCCTCTTGGCGAAAGGTATCCTCAGTTATGAGTGGGTGAAAAACGGCATCAATATATACATCAATTAAATTATAAAAATCTTGGACATTGGTGCTTGCCACAGGGTAGCAAGTTTTATCGGGAAAAGTGAAGGCGTTTAAAAAAGTTTGTAGAGAGCCTTTTAATAGCTCCACAAAAGGCTCACGCACCTTAAATTTATCTGAGCCACAAAGCACAGAATGCTCTAAAATATGCGCAACCCCTGAAGAATCAGGCGGCGGCGTGCGCAAGGTTACGCCAAAGCATTTATTTTCGTCATTATTATTTATGGAAAGCACTTGCGCACCAGTGACCTTATGCTGCCAAAGGCGAGCA